>CAZDIC010000007.1:0-18839 GCA_964505395.1 uncultured Alistipes sp.
TTTATTTGTTGAAGAGTAAGCATTCCTCAATTGTATTGGTTGTTTGTTATTATTGTTGCAAATTTACGAATATTCACTGAAAAAAGAAAAAGTAAATGCGCAACAACAAACGCTACCCCTCAAAAAACAATCGTTTTATCACAGTGCGGCTAAAAGCGAGGCGCCGGATTGCAGTTTTTTCAAGCGTAAAAGGGCCTCAAGATAGTAATAGTCGGCATACACTATCGCAGCATCAATCTCTGAACCTGCAGGATAATTGCCCACCGAGTGGTCGAGGAACGAGCAACGAGCATTGCCCGAGCGATAAGCCTTTGAACTTAGCGATGCAAGCATTTTCTCAGCCATATCGCGGTAATACGCACTCTTTTCACCGGCGGCATATTCCGACAGTTCCAAAAGAGCCGATGCAACCACACATGCCGCTGAGGCATCGCGCGGAGTTGACTTCTCGTGAGGGGCGTCAAAATCCCAATAAGGCACCAAATCATCGGGTAGACGATTGAGATATACATCAGTTACCTTCTGAGCAAAATCAAGGAAACGGCTATCACCGGTTTCACGATACACCATTGTGTAACCGTAAATGGCCCAAGCCTGACCGCGAGCCCACATTGATTCATCATTCAAGCCTTGATGCGTGATGCCCTTGATGAACTCGCCGGTTTGCTCATCGTAAACAGCAACATGATAGCAACTATAATCGCTGCGGAACTGATGAGCCATAGTTGTTTCGGCATGCTTCACCGCTATATCATATAGCTTTTTGCTACCACCATTCTTTGCCGCCCAAAACAGCATTTCAAGGTTCATCATGTTATCCATGATAGTGTTGTGACCGCCAAGCATTTCCACATTACGCGGCCACGAGAGAATAGTGCCAACCACCGGGTTAAACAGCGTGGCCAAACTGTCGGCAGCTGCCAACAATATTTCTTTATACTCCTGATTATGAGTTAAACGATAGGCATTACCAAAACTGCAATACATGATAAAGCCGAGGTCGTGATCGAAAATCGAGCGGTGTGCAAGATATTCCAAACTTGATGTGTAGCGGTCAGCCTCATCACGGTCAGCCTCATCGTGAGTCGCCTCATAATCGAGCCACAAAATGCCCGGCCAAAAGCCGTTGCACCACTCATCGGGAGTGTTTTTGCGACAATGCCATGTGGAATCAGCGCCCTCAATGTTGCGGGGGAAATATGTGTAGTCAATCGTGTTATCATCACCACGCAGATTGTTGAGCGCACGCCCCACCTGACGATGACAATATGTCAACGCTTCATTCACATCAAAATCGGCCTCAGAAGCTTTGGAGTCAGAGCATGAAGGCAATATCGCCGCAATCACACCAACGACGAGCCCCACAGCTAAATGTCTCACACCTAAGTATCTCATAATCAATCTATCTTCAAATCCACATTTTCCACATCAATCCAGCCTCGGTCGTGCACATCGGCGGGTGTAATGCTGTAAAAGCCTGCCTTAGCCCCGATCCATTTTCCTGCGCGGGCCGTAAACTCGGCCGGAGCATTGCTCCACCGTTTCCCGTCAAGGCTATAGGCAAAGCGACACACCGCACCTTTAGCCACCTGCACCCTTACATAGAGGTCGCGTTCAAGATTAGGCAACAGCCCGGCACTGTAGGAGCGCGAAGGTTTCACCCGCGCGAGTTCCACCGAATGCTCGCTGCCACCCTGTTCGGCATCGCGACACACGGTTTGTGAAATCACAAATTCACCATTATGCAAGGTTACAGCAAACGCGCAATAGTCCCAACCCATAACCACAAAACCGGAGGTAACACCCTCGGCACTCTGCTTCGCCGAGATTTTCACCTTTGCCGTTAATGTAAAAGCCTCTGCGGGGAACTTTTCAAGCCATAAATTGGGCACCGACCAAAGGTTACAATAGTCAGCGTCAACGCCGTAGCCATATATTCGAGTGGCGCCATTGCCACACTGAAATCCGAATGAATCGTCATAATTGCCGTGCCACTCAAACAAGCCTGCCCCCTGATGAGAGCTTAAAGTGGCCGATGATGCCGGTAACGGACGAGTAAAACTGCTCACCGGTTCACCACACCCATCGCCATCACGGTCAGCGCCAATAACACACCAATCGTTGTTCCACTTAACCGGATTGAGGTGAATAACGCGCCCGTAAGCCCCTTTATCCTGGAAATGTATAAACCAACTATTTCCGTCGGGGGTATCAACCAATGCGCCTTGGTGAGGACCGTTGATGTCGGTGGCACCCTGAGCCATAACTGTGCGACACTCATAAGGGCCATAAATATTGTTGGAACGCATCACCAATTGCCAACCGGTAGCAACACCTCCGGCCGGAGCAAACAGATAGTAGTAGCCATTGCGTTTATACAATTTCGGGCCTTCAACAGTGTGATTCACGCCATCATTGCCATCATAGACCAACACCGGCTGACCAACAACATGCTTTCCGTCGGGAGTCATCTCGCTTATTGTAATCACGCTGTTGAAACCGATGCGTGAGGCAGCCCAGCCATTAGCCAGATAAGCCTTTCCATCCTCGTCCCATAGCGGAGTAGGGTCAATAATCCCCTTGCCGGCCTTCACCAGCACCGGAGCACTCCACTCCCCTTCAGGGTTGCGAGTCGAAGTCATAAAAACTCCGTAATCAGGGTCGCCCCAATAGATGAAATATTCTCCATTGTGGCAACGTAGGCATGGAGCCCACACCCCCTTGCCATGCTTTGGAGCCCCGGCATACACGTCAACCGGCGGCACTGCAGTAAGAGCATAATTCACAAGTTCCCAATTAACCAGGTCGGTCGATTTGAGAATCGGCAAACCGGGGGTGCATTGAAAACTTGATGCTGTCATATAGAAAGTCGACCCGTCGGCCGATGCTGTCACATCAGGGTCGGAGTAGTCGGCATGGATAATCGGATTAGTATATTCCTTCGCGGTAAGATTGTTAGGGTTCGACACAAGTTGTGCCTCGAATGCCATCGCGGCAGTCGAGACGCAAACAAATGTCATTGTAACTAACAGACTATTCATATCAAACCGGTATTGGTATATTGTGCTATACCATGCAATCTTATTCCGTTTATTAACCTTTCATTATTTCCCAACCTCACACTATAATACGAATCGGCTGTGCTCCACACCTAAAACTGCAGCCTTATTCTTTCACAATTCGCATAGCCACACCACCGCGCGGCAGCAATTTGAAACGGAGTTTATCGCCTCGCTTCACACGTTTGCTCTCAATTTTAACATGAGTACGCGTTGCGACAGCATCACCACCGTCAGAATAAATTTCAGCCACATACTTCGCCCCGGGGGTGAGAAAATCAAGGTTAATCACCGCTTCGCCGCCATCGTTATTAGCCATCGAAGCCACCCACCATGTGGTGCCATTGCGACGAGCCATGGTAATCTCCCGACCGGGATAGCCCGACAGCACTCGTGTATCGTCGAATGTGGTTACCAAATCTTCAAACCACTTCACTTCAGGTTCACCACCATACATCGTTGGATTATCGTACCAATAGATTGTGAGCAACGGGCTATAGAACACCAAACTTGCGGCAAGCTGATGAGCATGAGTGTTCTTTAACCGTTTATCATAATAGCAAATGGTGTAGTCGGCAGCACCGTTAAGCATGCGTGTAAACGGCAAGGTTACATTATGTGTGGCATCGGGAAACTCCTCGTTACCACATATACCCTCCTGAGTCAGCAAATTGGGATATGTGCGCGAGAAACCCGACGGACGAAATTCATCGTGAATATTCATCATCAGCTGATTGGAGGCAGCCAACCGCACCATGTCGTGCAGCCATGTGGCCCAACGGTGCGATGCATACTGCACGAAACCGGATTTCACGCCAACCACGCCCCACTGTCGGAGCAACGGGAACAATGCATCCATCTGCTTCATCAGTGCATGTTGGTTCACATAGAGCCACACGCCAACACTCTTTTCACGGCCATAGTCAATAACTCGTTGCATATCAACTTTGTCAACGACCTTTGTAGCGTCGCCATCGTGACTTGTGCACGGCATATACCACTGCCAATCGAAAAGCATGTATTGAATGTTGTGCTCTGCGCAGAAATCAATTGTTTTCAGGCCCATCTCGGTGGAGATTGGCGAACGCATGATTTTGCCCGGTTTAACCCAACTAAAATCACCCTTTTGCGCCTCGTTAAGGTTCAGCACAATATCGTTATGCTCCAACAACTCACCGGGGGTGTCGGCCACCATAATTATCTTCCAGGGTGTGGCATAATAGGTGACAAGATCAACCGGGGAATACATCACCGAGCGAAGGGTGTTGTGATGCCCCTCTCGATGTTGAAATTTAGTCAAACACCAATCATCAACATCTGCATCGAGCAATGCCACCCACCTATTGTCGGGCAATTCAAGTGTGAGGGCACGTTCAACAGGGCGGGCAAGACTGTCGACAGGCGTGTGACGGAATGAGGCTTGTGCCCACTCCTCGCTCCAGGCCATGCTCCCCTCGGGGAATGTGTAGTCGGTCAAGTCATCAACCACTTTGTGAAACACAGCCTGCGGATGCTCCGGAAAGAAATAGCGAAATGCAATACCCTCATCAAAAGCACGCACCTCCACATCGAAGCGATAATTTGAGCCGTCACGTTTGCTCATATGCATTGTAGCCCCATTGTAGCGGTTCACCACCGTTGACCGTTCACCATAGAGCGGATGCCACAACGTGTCACAACGGCTTTCGGTTATCGAATCAACTGTAAACGCCTCCATCCAACTGCGATACTCCGGCAGCTTCCGTTTCCCGAGCGCCAACGCTTTTTCCCACACATAGTTATCCAATTCAAGGCCCATGCGCGACGGTTCTACAACCTTTCGGCCGCGATAACTAACCGTATAGCGAAGTCCGGAATCGGAATCGGCATTTGCATCAGCCATATCGGTCGCCACAACGCTGTCGGCAGCTGTTTCGACATACTCTATCGACATTGAGAGTAGTCCGTTAGGGGATGTAACCGACAAATTTAACTCATCAGCACCATTTTGCCCCTGCGCAGTCGCCGCAACAGCCAACATTATCGAGAGAGCGCACAAATGTTTCATATTCATTTCTGTTACTTCGTTAATTTTCAGATTTTATAAGTTGCCAATACACCACATAACGCTGATGATTGGTGTCGAATAGCGGCCGCAGGGTATCACCCTCAGCGCTGAGATATGTCATTGACCGATTGTCAATGCGACGCAACAACGTGGCCGAACCGTCGGCCGGAACATGTAATGAAGTTTTCAATCCCTGTGGAATGTGATAATCATACGTGTAATAATCATTGCGCACCGTGGGGTCAGAGAAAGGTGCCGGAGCCGACATACCATCAGTGCCAAGTTGGCCTGCAAGTAACACCGGGCCACACATTAAAGCTCCGCGAGAAGCGTTATCGGGCGTGCGCTCCAACCGAACGTACATCGGATACACAATTTCAACACGGTCACCGGCATGCCACTTGCGTTTCAGTGTTATATACCCATCGGTGACCGTCAATCGCATCAATCGACCGTTAAGTTTCACCCGCGGAGATGAGGTCCATCGCGGCACTCGCAATTTCAAATTCACAGCCTCGGCAGGCGCTTCATCAACGGTCAACGACACCACTTCCGACGACGGGAAATCGGTGGTTTGTGTGACACGCAAACCTGCCTCTCTCCAATTGAGTGTTGACGGGATGAAAAGGTTAACCCACAATGTGCGAGCACCGGCAGCACCACTGTGCCAATAAATCGATTCGGCATATTTGGCATGACTCTCAAAGCCACTACCCACACAGCACCAAAACGACTGTTCCGGTGTGCTATACACCTTGTAAGCGCCCGAAAGCATCGGCAAAAAATAGCACACCATGCCCGACTCGGGGTCCTGCTGAGCGAGAATGTGATTATATAAAGCCCGCTCATAATAGTCGATTACATCGGCATCTCCACAATAGCTGTAAATGTGACGCGCAAGTTTCAGCATGTTATATGTGCAACATGTTTCTCCGGTGTAACCGTTGAGATAGTTCGAGAATTTCGAGGTATCAAAGAAATGTTCCTTCTGGCTGCATGAACCGTTGGCAAAAATATGATGAGCCGTTACCTCATTAAAAAACCGACAACCGAGGGCCAAACTTTCGTTGCTGCCGGTCAACTCATAATTACGCATTTCGCCAATCACCTTCGGTATAAAGGTGTTGGCATGCTTGGTGCCGAAGTCAACATTGCCGGCCTTCAGAGGGTCAATGACGGCGTTATGATAGAAAAAACGTGCCAACCACAAGAAATGCTCATTGGCTGTGGCGGCATATAGATTGTAAAACGCCTCATTCACACCGCCAAACTCATTGCGCAACATTTTTTCACGAGTCGCCTCACTGCATGCCTGAAGTTTGGTGTAAGCCCACTCGCCGACACGCACAGCCACCTCAAGTGCCGTGTCATTATCGGCATAAAGATATTGGTCGATAAGTCCGGCAAGGATTTTATGAAGAGTGTACCACGGAGCCCACACCGCTTCACCACGCATATTGCGATTTATCAATTCTTCGGGGAAGGCACTGACATAACCGTTGCCGAATGTTTGTTGCACCTTCTGCAACCCGGCCACGATGGAGTCACCTTTAAGTTTACACATCTCCGAACCGGTTGCTGCATACATCAACGCATAGGCACTCATCAGGTGTCCGGTGGTGTGACCGCGCAAATCACAGTCGAGCGATTCCCAACCACCATACTTTTTTACACTCTCATAGCCACCCTCCAATCCGGCAAACACTCCGGCATTGTTATAAAACGAGTGCAGCAACCGATTGATGTCGATGTTGGCCATCCACATTGAATCACGCTGCATATTATCGTGGACGCGCCCGGGAAGCAATCGCACGTCGCTCAAATCAAAACTCTCCACAAGCGGAGCAACAGCCTGAGTCACCTTCAACTTGCCGTTATGCTGCCCGGGATAAACAGATTGCGCTGCCCCCACGCAAGTGGCAGTCAGCGCAATCGTTAATATCAACGTTTTCAACTTCATGCTTTTCAAGATTTAACCGAATGGCACATGATTAAAGCCTGCGGCAGCCATTCATGTTATAATACGATTCTCAACGGTTAACCACCTTAACACCGTTGACAATAATCAAGCCTTTAGTGTCGGGCGACACACGACGGCCTAAAGTGTCGTAAGCCACCGGTGGCTCTGTTGCGGCATTGACTGCAACATCACTCACCTCGGTTGTTGTGCCCCCAGCAATCTCCGGCTCAATCATGGTGAGTGTGCCCCACCCTTTCCACTCATAGTGGTGTCCCGAAGTGCCCCAGTTCTCAATGTTATCACTATTAGCCAATTGATATGCCGCAGCATCACTAAGCCATTGGTAGGCCGAGGTGGCTAATGTGGTGTGATGTTGATAGTGCGCCAACGCTTGTTGGAGGTATCTCACAGCGTTAAGCGAACTCGCGCGGTCACCATCGTATGGTTTCAGAGCATGCCAACGTTGCGAACGTGTGTATGCTCCGTAAAACACCCCGTTGTCAAACGTGCATTCATCTTCCGTTTCGCTATATCCCGACGGTTCCCATGCATCATCGGGGTTCTGCAAATATGAAAGGTTATAACGCAACGACCACTCCAAGCCGGTGAGTATTCTGTTGTCGAAAGCAGCATACAGGTCATCGCCCTGATTCCACGCCATTTCGGCAATGTCGACCAACTGTCCAAGGCCTACCATAGAGTGAGCCTGGTCGCGACATGATTCCTCACACTGGCCATTGCCGTAGATGTAGTAAGGGATAGCAGCGTCGGAAATAAACTGCTCATCGGCATCATAGCTTTTGAAATTGTAGGTAATCATATAGTCAGACGACTCCTTCACTCCACCGCGTGCAATCACAATTTTGTGGAAAGGCAAATCATCATCAGCAGCGCCTTGAGCATTCATATAACGCACCACGCGGTCATACATCGACTCATTGTCGAGATATATTGCCATAGCCATCATGGCACGTGCGGCAAACAGACCCTGATTTCCCCAACGTGTTGGGTCAAGGTTGCTGATGTTCCAATAGAATGTAATGTTGTTAAGCGACTCATCATAGCTGGCATCATCCGAGGGGTAAGCTGTTTTGCTATAACCGGGGTGCACCAACATAGCCTTAAATGCCTCCTGGTCAGCCGCAGCCCAACCTGGATAATCACGCATCAACTCTGCTGCCTCAAGCAACAGATACACTTTGCCGGCATCGAGAGGCCCGGTGCCGTTACAGCTCACATTTGTCAAATTGTTATAACGATTGAGATGCTTCAGCGCCTCCTCGGCATAACGAGTATCGTCGGTCAGGCGGTAGAGCAAGGCTAAATCGTGAGCCTTGCGCCCGTCAACGCCAACAGTGTTATTATGCTTACCTTCGGCAATGGCAGTGATATCGCTGAATGTGCCGGCAGTAATTTTGGAATAACTGCTTGCCTGCAATGCCAAAAAAGTTGAATATGCCGGTTCTATTTCACGGTCAATCAAATCTCGCATACGCGCAAGGTCGTCGGCAGTGTACGACATTCCGGGGTGCACAAACTCACGTGTTTCACCCATTGCACCACCCACCAAGCTCATCGCAAGCAGGATAGCTGTAATTACTTTTTTCATTCTACTTTATTCTTGACGAGTTCACCCGTCGGTTATCTGTGTTTATATTTATTCAAAAGTCACATTTTCAACATGTTCACCAATGTATATGCGTCCCATATCACCGGTTTTATACCACTTCGGCTTACCCGGCATATCATCACTGATTTTTTCACCGTTAATCACCAAGTTTTCAAACTTCACGTTCGTGACCTTACGAGTGGCATCGTAGCCTGAAATAACGGAGAGTTCGCTATGCTCTCCGGTGTAAGTCACATTCTTAAACAACACATTGTCAATGCCTCGTCCGGGAGCATTGCAATATTTCTTATTATACACAATGCGCACATTTACCAATTGCCCGCAGCGAAAATCTTCCACACGGATATTCTCGAAAGTAAGGTTACGTACCAAGTTATTATCGCCGCAACAGATGGCCATGCACCCTTGATAATCAAGTTGACGCTCTTGATGGTCAAGAATATCAATATTCTGATACAGCACATCCTCAATTGTGTCGTAATTCGCCGATGAATCGTCACCGTTGGTTGCCACCGGGTTGGCATTACCGTGAAGACCAATCATGATGGGATGAGCAACATCGGCCCAAAGAGTGGCATTTTTCATCACAATGTTGCGGCACCCACCAACAAAGCCCTTACGAGTGGCGTAAATAGTTGAGCAGTCGTCGCTGTTGCGGCAAAACACCCGATTGTAGGTTATGTTATTCGAAGCAAACACATTCAAGCCATCGCCCCACCCATAATAGCTTATCGTCTTCACGTTGGTCATCAGCACGGTGTCGCAATTGCCCACCGGAGCTTGAGTCACTATCACCCCGTCAACCTCTATGTTAGTGGAATGTTTGAGATAAATACCCTCACCGCGGCCTGACGGATGAATCTCACCGCGGCCATATATCTTGACGTTATTCACGCTGTCGGCAATCAAGGTGCCATAAACGCGGGCACCCCCGTCAACGTAAACCGTTTGATTGCTATACAATCTCAGTGTGTCACCATCGAGGTAATGCACCCCGGGGGCAAAATACACCAAGCTACTCGTTCCCCCCTGCGGCAACGCCAAATCGGTTTGTGACCACTGCGTGCCTTGTCGGTTTTTCTGTTCCCCCTGTCGACCTTGCAAATCGGCCACACTACCTCTTCTGGCCTTTACATTACCCTGTTTCAATTGTTTACCGGCCGACTTGCCGTTTTGAGCCTTCATCCATTGACGAAGCGTTTTGTTCGACGGTCGATTTGCATCCAAGCCGTTGGCAAATAGATGCAAATTATGAAAAATATCACCATTTATCTCAACCGAAAGGTTCATCGGCTGAGTGAGAGTAAAGCTGAATGTTTTTTCAGCCGAAGCTGTTATTCCATAGCTAAGCGGACGTATGCGCACATTGTCAACATCACCGCGATTATAGGTTACAGCCACCTCAACGGCGCCTTCAAAATCGAAATATGCCATTGATGCCACCTCAACATGATGCGCAACACCACGCACCTCATCGACCTTCACGGGATAGACTGCTACCGGTTGCCACTCATCGTTACTTCCGGCTGCGCGAACCTCCACAGTAAAATCATCGAAAGTTTCCACCCCGTCACCGGCAGGATAGGTCACTAATTGAGTGGCAACGGTTGATGATGCGGAGGCAACGGTTGATGATGTGGAGGTCGTTTTGGATTTTGATGTCATTGTGGCAACGCCGCTATTGGCAGCATTCAACGATGGTGTTATTGCAGCAAAGAAGCTAACGCAAAGAGATGTCAGTAAGGCGACTTTCGATTTCATATTTCCCTTATTATTCAAGTTTCGCAAGCCCGGCTAAGGGCCTGCGAAACTTGAACTGTTTGTGAATTTAACTTTTAAAATTATTCGAGTGTTACACATCTCGCAATCAGCGAGATGTCAAGGCCGACGATTACTCGGTGTAGAGCATCAGGGTTGACCAGCCGAGTTGGTCAAAAGCGCCTGAATTTGAGCCATAGCGGTTTTCGGCTTCACCAACACCGCCTTCCGGACGGAGTTTATCGGCCATGCGCTTCACATAAGTGAAACCTGAGCCGAGATTCTTAACCTTGGCATAATGGGTGTAATAGATTTCCCAACCGGGACGAGCCGAGCCACGAGCTCCGCCATCGGCAAACTCGGTTTGCACCCACGAGTGGCTGTTGTTCTTGCATGTGCAATCCACACAGTAGTTGTAGGTGGTGAAGGGGATACGGTCGGCATTAAGCAACCACAAACCATCGGCATTCGAACGGTCGGTACCGGTGCGAAGGTTTGTCAGAGCCACATATTCAGCCATCTTCAGCAAAGCGTTATCGTTGACCGAGAAGAAATCAAGGTCGGGGATTTCAGGGTTGCTACGATAGAGCGTGTAAGCAATCTGAGCGAGGTTTGAAGCCACCATCGCCGACATATTGGCGTGCCCTTGGTCACGGCCGCTCTCTTGGTTTTGGCCGAGGGTCTCACCTGTGCCGAGCGGGTCATCGTGATAGGCGGTAATCAAGTTCTTTATGCAACCGTTGCCAACACCTGATTTGAAGTAGTTGACCACAACGTTAACCATATCGTTGTTTTCGGTAAGGATACCAATTGAAAGATATGAGCTGAGCGCTAACAAATCCCAGTTCGACCAATAGTGAAGGTCGCAAGTGCCCTGGTGGTTAGTGAGGAAGTTAAGGTTGCGTTCGGCAAACACATTCAACATCCATGTTTTGAATGTAGCGAAATCGGCAGCGTCCCACCCACTATAGGTGCGCACAATCTCGGCGGCATTGGCAAATGTGTAGCCCTGCGCACCGGCTGCCAACATGTGGTTGGAGTCGTTTGAGGTGACACGTTTACATTTTGCCGCCCACGCATTAAGGATTCTGACAACGGCGGCAGCATAGTCATCATCGCCTGTTAGCTTCCAAAGGATGGCCATCTGATAAGCTGCAGCGCCGTCGCGCATAGCGTTGCTGTAGTTTTCGCTACCGGTTGCAGTGCCTGAGGCATCACCACGCACAATCTCATCGGTGGGGTTTGGAGTGTAGTTCTTTGAGGTGTATGAGCTATTTTTGAGGTTCTCAAACTCCTGTTTCACTGTGGCGGGAGCAGTGCCATCGTTTAGAGCGGTTTTCACACGGTCGAAGTCGCTTTGGCAATACATAGCACACGGGTGATTGTAGGTGTAAATGCCCTCAACAGCCTTTTCGGTGTTGTTGGGAGTGAGGTCAACAGTGCCATATTCATTTTCCTGGCATGATGTCACACCTGCCACAACGGCCAAGGCGGCAATCACTGTTAATATCTTTGATTTCATCATTATTCTCTTTAATGGTGCGCCGCCGTGTTGCGGCGCACCGTTGTTATTCAGGTTGATTATTTCACTTGCTCATAGGTTACACCGTCGACGTTTGTGATGTAGTTCACAATATCATCGAGCGACTTGAACGACTGTACCCAGTAAACTTCGTAGCTGTCAGGACCGGGAAGGCCGGCAACGTCGGCATACTTAAACTGGAATGTGGTGAACGATGCAACAGCACCTGTGGGGAGCACACCACCGGTAGCCCAAGCCTGAGTTGAGAGGTCGTAAACAAACACGTGTGAGCCATCAGAGCATTTGTAATCGTGAACCCACTTGTTGTTGTTACCGCTGAGGCCACCGCGATAGTCGGCACCATCGCACTTACCCGAAGCATCGAGGGTGATGTTACGAGCCGTGCATCCGTCTCTATCCTTGAGGTCTTCCATCTTGATGGCAAAGAACGGATAGTTGCCGGCATGGAGGTAAACGGTTTCGTAGCTCTTGATATCACGACGAAGTTTGCTGCCTGCATCCATGTTCACTGTGAGATGTCCGTAGTGCCAATCGGCATATTCCTTACCGTTAGCAGGCCACCAAATGGTGTTTTCCTCGCTGCGGAAGAGTTCACGATGCAAGCCTGCGGGGAGGTTGAGCACAATCTTGTCGGTGTAACCGGTTTCAGGACAGGTGGCGGTGATGGTGACATCGCCGAAATTACCGCTGCGGTTGAAGGTTACCAAACCGTTTTCAACGGTGGCGATTTCCTCGTCAGACGATTCCCATGTCAGCATTGAACGGGTAGCCGATGCCGGAACGGTGGTAAACTCGAGTTGGAGTTGATGCTCGTTGATGGCACAATCATAGTTGCCCATAGCATACTTCTGATCGATTGTAATGCTCGAAGGTGCAACCACCTTGTTAACGGTAATTTTGCGAGATGCTGTCACGCCGGAGCCATCGAGAGCGGTGGCTGTGATAGTAGCCTCGGCTGTTACCTGAGAATTTTCAACACCTGTAACCACACCATAAATGTCGACCGTGGCCACACTTGTGTCGGATGATGACCACTTCACAGTGTGATATGTAGCATTGTCGGGAAGAATTGTAGCAGTCATCTGCACCGATTCTCCGGCATATACCTCATCGGCGGTTGAGGTGATTTCGATGTTGGTGGCGGGCACCAACTGATCGCTGACCACAACTTTCAGTGTGGCGTTAATGCCTGCATTGGGGTGATATGGGTCGGGGGCAACGGTGATTACCGAATAGCCGATGCCGGCGCCCGAAACAGCTGTGATTTTGCCGTTGTCGTCAACGGTTACGTTGTCGGTGCTTGAACTTGACCAAATCACATCCTGGAATGTGACATTATCGGGGTGAAGCAGTGCCGAGAGTTGAAACGATTCACCTTTCAACATCGGGAGCACTTCAGTGCCTGTGGCATCGGTGTAGATAAGTTGTGCAGCCTCGGTTGGCAACACCATCTCTACCTCCGACGGGTATATTGCTTCAGTCAACACAGCAGGTTCATCGTCGCTGCAAGCTGTCGTTGCAACACCTAAAGCAACGACGGCCGAGATGGCTGCTATATATCGGAAATTAACTAATTTCATATCTGTCAGAATTTAAAATTGTTACTTATTCCCATCCGTAATTTTGTTGCAAAGCGGGATTGAGTTGCAACTGATCACTCGGAATCGGGTAGAGATAGAGTTTTGACGATGTTTTCCACGCGCTGCGGTCGGTGTAGATGATGATATGGCCCTCGTCGTCGAGCGGTTTGCCATGCGACCAGTTGGTTTCATACCAGTTACCTTTGGCAACTACCCCGGTGATATCCTTCGACATCTCCTGCGGTGCGGTGGCCCAACGTTTCAAGTCGTCGATGCGGAAGCCCTCCTCGAAAAGTTCCACGGTGCGTTCGCGACGAATCTCCTCGCGCATGCTCAGCCCATTGTTTGTAACCAACGCATTGGTAAGGTCGGGCATGGTGGTGTTGACACGTTTGCGCACTTTATTGAGCCATGTAAGGTCGGCATCGCTGATTTTGTTGTCGAGCTCAAATTTAGCCTCGGCATAGTTGAGATAAACCTCAGCCAAACGGATTACCGGGAAATCATAGCTTTCGTTGTAGTCGTCGACTTGGCGCTCTGTAGCCCATTTCCAAAGGGCGTAACCGCTGCTCGACACAATGTTACCGGCGGTTTTGCAGTTGCTGTAATCGGCATCTGACCATGATGTACGCCACTTTGAATCATTGTCGAAATATTGCTGACCGGGCATCAACAGAGTGGTTTTCATGCGGTTGTCGCGGTTGGCATATTCGGTTTCGGGATTAGTGTAGCCCTGGAATGTGGGGTTTGTTTGGCCGTTGTAGGTGATGGGCAAACCGTTTTGGCAGAGATAAAGCTCAGCCAGTTTGCTTGTAACCCAGAAGTTAAACGAGGTTGTAATGGCGTGAGTGATGTTGCGGCCGGTTTTGTCGCCCAAACGGTGACGGTGAGCCAAGATATACTCAGTGTTGTTGCTCTTGGTGAGCCCTGCGGGGTTGCACTGCTCATCTTCGAGGATAAACATGTAGCGATAGCTTTGAATGCCGAGAGTGTTGTTGTAGAACAACGAGTAGCGGTTTGCATCGATTACACGTTTGGCGGCATCGGCGGCAATTTTCAATAACGAAGCTGCACGGTCGTTGGTTGTAGTGGCGTTCATGCCATCAGTGTGGAACTTTTGCCATGTGCCTTCATAAAGGGCCACGCGGCTCAACATGGCACGTGCGGCATCCTTACACAAACGGCCTTCGGCAGTGGGCGCATCGGGAAGCAATTCCTCGGCGTCGAGAAGGTCTTGCACACATTGGTCAATTACCAAACTACGATCGGTGCGAGGGCCATAGAGGGCTTCTGAATCAAGATCTATCGGTGATGTGAGCAGAGCCACATTGCCATAGAGTTGCACAAGGTCGAAATACTCATATGCACGGAAGAATTTTGCCTCGGCAATAGGCACTGCAATTGAAGCCTGATCGGCAAAATCGGCAGCATTTTTAAGCAACAAGTTGCAATAGTAAATGCGAGTGTATGGGCTCGTGTAATAGCTATCGGTGGCAGGCACAGTGTTGGTGCCTTGGCTGTAAGAGTTTACTGTGTTCTTGCACACCAAGTCGCTGCGATAGTCGCTGTGAGGGCTATCGTCAAACCAACGCTCCATGTCGGCTGTCCAACCATAGAACTGGTTGGCAAAGAGTTGGAAATTTTCGGCGGAGTTCCACACAAGGTTATCGCCCATCTGCGCCTTTGGCTCCAAGTCCATGCATGAAGTGAGGCTGAGAGCTGCCATGGCAACACATCCTGCCGTTATATATTGTTTTAGTTTCATCGTTTTGATGCTTTTTAAAAGGTTAGAATGTGAGGTTTAAGCCAAATGTCCAGTTGCGTGTGAAGGGGTAACGGCCCAAGCCACCGGCATTACGAGCGGCTTCCGGGTCCCAACCGTCCTTCAAGAGGGTTGTCTCCCAAATATCTTCACCGGTGACATAAACACGAGCAGCCGAAAAACATTTTGAACGTTTCAACAACTTTGTCGGGAAGTTATAGCCCACAGTCACATTTTTCAGACGGAGATAACGACCATCCTGAGCGGTGAGCGATGATGCCTGATAGTTGTAATTGTTGATATCATTGTCCATGATGTAGGGCGAATAGTAAGCGTCGGGGTTCTCGGGGCTCCAAGTGTTACCAACTGATGCGTTAGAGGTGTTGGTGTACCATCCGCGCAAGGGCACTGTGAAGTTGTCGATGCTACGATAGATGAATCGGTTGGCAGCGCCTTGGAAAATCACGTTAACATCGAAACCTTTCCAGTTTACACCGAAGTTAAACGAGTAGGAGATTTCGGGAGTGTCAGATCCGAGGAAGATGTAGTCATTATAGTCGAGCACACCGTCGCCGTTTTCATCGCAATACATATTATCACCCAAACGAAGGTTCTGTGGCATGCCGATACCGTTGTTGGGGAAATACTTTGCCACATAAGCATCAAGTTGCTCTTGTGTTTGAATCTTGCCGGCATAACGCAAGCCGAAGATTGAGTTGATGGGATAACCTTCTTGTGTTGAGGTGTAACCTGAGGTCAACACCGATGTGCCACCGTAATCAATCAATTTGTTACGTGCAAAGGTAATGGTACCGCCAACATGGTAACCGAAGTCGCCCACACGGCCGTTGTAAGTGAGTTGACCGTCGAAGCCCCAGTCTTTAAACTTACCGGCATTTGCCGAGGGAGCCTTGTCGCCGAGCAGAGCGGGGAAGCTTACGCTAACGAGCATGTTGTCGTTACGCTTTTCAAAGTAGTCGATTGTACCGGTGATGGCTCCGTTGAGGAAACCGAGGTCCAAACCTACGTTGAAGTTCTTAATGCGCTCCCACGAACGACTGTTCGAAGCAAATTCACCGTTTGTGGCGATGTAGCTCAGCAGGTCGCTGCCGATGTAAGCGCCTTTGTTCGACACGAGGTTATAGAGTTGATAACCGTCGTAGTAAGAGATGCCGCTCTGGTTACCCATTTCGGCATAAGATGCACGAATCTTGAAGTTGCTCAACCAATCGAAGCGACGCATAAAGGCCTCTTGGTCCAAACGCCATGCGCCCGACACGCCGTAGAAGAATTCCCAACGATTTTCGCTTTGGAACTTTGAGGAGCCATCATAACGTCCGTTGAATTCCAACAGGTAACGGTTGTCGAAATCGTAGTTGGCACGGAAGAAATATGAGAGGTTTGCAAACTGCCAACGGTTGGCCAATGCAGCTTTGTTGCCCTCGAAGTTGTTGATTGAAACTTCGCCGGTACCGTTAATAACCTCAATGCCGGTTTGGTTGTCCTTGATGTTCACACCGAAGGTGCGATAGTCCTTAAACTCATATTGCACACCTGCGGTCAACGAAGTGTTATGCTTCTTTGCAAACTGCTGATGAGCGTGCAGGTAACCGGTTGCCGAATAGAAATCGGTGCGAGAGTTGGTTGATGAATAGTAAGGATAACGACTTGTGCTGCCACCGGCAGGTTCATCCATATAAGTGTAACATTCCAATTCGTTGCGCACGAGGTCGCGCCACGATGTTGAGGTGTTGTAACCGAGGTTCACATTTGCATCCAACCAGGGGGCGATGTCAACAGCCAAAGTTTCGCTGATGTTAAACGCCGACACTGTCAACTTGTTGCTACCACCCTCTTCAATGCAGGCCACAGGTGAAATCCATGTACCCCACTTATAGGCCTTTCCGGTTGAGGTGCGCAACGGCAAACCGGGCATCGGCACCGAGGCGGTCAGTGCATCGCCAATCATTGTGGGCGAAACCTGTTCCTGACGGTTATAGGCAATCATCGACTCCAAGCGCACACGATTAGAGAACTTATACTCATCGTTGAAACGGATGTTGTAACGTTGGTTGTTGTTGCTGCCATACTGCAGTGTGGAACCGTCGTACATATATCCCAGCGAGATGCGATATTTGTTTTTATCCGAGCCGCCCGAGATGCTCAAATTATGTTCGGTCGACACCGCATTGCCAAACAGATATTGCAACCAGTCAACCGAATCGTCGAACACGAAGTCGCTAACGTCGCCGAAACCGACATCGCCCCAGGGGCTGGCCGAGGTGCCACTTTGGTTAAAGGCCGAATACACGTTGATATATGACCCCTTATACTTCTGAAGCATCTGAGCATAGAGCAACCAGTTTTGGTTCTGGTTGTTGGGGTTGTTAACATTACCCTGTATAATCATGTCGGCCCACTCGTCGGCGGTCATCAGCTTGGCCATCATACCCGGATGACGAATTGTGGCCGAGCCGTTATACTCAACTTTCACCTTCCCTTCGGCGCCCTTCTTGGTGGTAATGAGCACAACACCACCGGCTGCTCGGCTACCGTAAATGGCAGCTGCACCATCTTTAAGGAAGTTGATACTTTCGATATCGTTGGAGTTGATCAAACGCAGGTCATTAACACTTTCAGATGCCACACCGTCGATGATAATCAACGGCTCGGTGGAATTGATTGACGATGAACCGCGCAAGTTCATGCTCCAACTTTCATCGCCCGGGGCCGATGACGAACGTGTGATGTTAACACCTGCCACCTGGCCTTGCAATGCTTGCAACGGGCTACTCAAGTTACCTTTCTCTTTAAATGCCTTGGCATCGACAACGGTAACGGCACCCGACAGAGACTCCTTCTTGGCGGTACCGTAACCCACAACGACAACCTCATCGAGGAGAGCTGCATTCTCCTCCATTTTTACCGTGATGTTGCCGGCTGCGGCTTTCACCTCTTGCGGTGTGTAACCCACATACGACACAACTAAAGTAGCACCACGCGCTGCCTTTAGTCGGAACACACCGTCAAGATCGGTCGATGTTGCCACTGATGTCCCTTTAACTGCTACAGTGGCACCTATCAACGGTTCGCCGTCGCTGTCGACCACCACGCCGGAAATCTCCTGCGCGTTGGTAGCCACCTTGGCCTGTTGGGCCATAACCGGTTGGACTATACCGCCCGAAAGTGTCGCTGCGAAAATTCCCGCTACGAGAGCTCCACGTACAGGAATATCAAGGATTTTCTTTCGCATAAGAAACTTTGGTTTTTGCTGAACCAACTGCAACCGACAAGCGTTGATATTGCCAAAGCTGTGTTGAAATTGATTCATTGATTTAAGATTATTATTTGTGATTGTTTTCAAAATTGGAGAACTCCCGCCCAAAAGCCGGAGTACCGAAGTGGAATAATTACGCACTGCCACATCAGGCATATGCACTAACCTGCATCAGGCATATGCACTAACCCGCATCAGGCAATAGCGCTAACGTAGTTTCTGA
>CAZDIC010000007.1:18939-21973 GCA_964505395.1 uncultured Alistipes sp.
AGAGGCAATCCAATCGGCCGGAGTGACGCCGGTGATCTGTTTGAAGTGTCGGAAGAATGAAGCGCGCGAACTGAATCCACACATCTGGCTCATGGCGGTGAGGGTGTATTTGTTGGCACCCTCCTCCATAACCAAACGTTTGAAAGCTTCCACGCGATATTCATTCACATAGTCATAGAAATTCTTGTTGAGCCACTGATTAAACAGGAACGAAAGGCCATGAGATGTGGTGCCAATCATCGCTGCAAGTTCGGAACTCTTCAAATCGGGATTAGTGTATGGTCGTTGCTGTTTCATCACAGCCTCAAGCTTCTTGAAGAGACGTTTACACTCTTCGTCGGAGAGGCGTGCTGTTTGGTATCGTTTGAGTTTCTCGGCCTCGGCTGCATCGGAGGCCTCCTGCCGTTCGCGAGCCAATGTTGCATCTTGTGCCGCCATAACACGGCTGAGATACAGGTGCTTATAACAGAAATACGCTGCAAATCCGCCGGTAAAAAGCAATAGCAGCACCATCACCACCATCGCCACATCAACCTTTCGGTCGATGCGAATGTCGATGACGGTTTCGCTGGTTGAATCGCCTCCCTGACGCAGATGCAGGCGATATTTACCCTTAGGCAGGTCGAAATAGCGTATCTGGTTCTTGCCTGAATTGACATGCCATTCGGTTTCACGGCCCTCAAGATAGTATTCAACAATCAAGTCCTCGGGGTCCTTATAGTCGAAATTGGCATAACTCACAGCCAAGTTGTTTTCGTCGCCGGTCAGTCGCACCACATAGGAGGTTTTACCCACCTTCACACGGTCGAAAATGCTGTGTCCGTTACACTCAAGGTCGGTCAACACCGGCAAGCTTTTCAATTTGGGCAGACGGCGGAATCGTTCAAAGTCAAGTTTCACCAATCCGCGGTTATTTCCCATCCAGAGGTCGCCGTTACTGTCGCGCACCGGCGGACAAAGCGTGAACACCTTGTTGGGCAGCCCGTTAGAGCCATTGAAGTAGCTCATTGTTTCCTTCTTATCGTAACGCGCCAAGCCCGATTCAGAGCCAATCCAGAGCATTCCCTCACTATCTTCAATAATGAAGGTCATCGCCCTTGAGTTTATTGCAAACTGCTGTGTAATCGACGAGAATTCGGTTAGTTGCAAATTCGACCGGAACAGATTGCCACGGTCGGGCACAAACCACAGTTCGTGGTCACTATCTTCGAGAATGGCACGCACCTTCTCCTTGTTGGCAAACCCCTGCGGGAACCCGTCGGCACGGAGTTCCACCCCATTGTAGATAGCCATGCCATGCTCGGTGCACATCCAACCGCGCCCGGTGGAATCGAAATAAATTTCGTAAACATTGCCCGATGGTAGCTGGGAGTTAGCATGGGTGTAGTGAGCCACCTCCTTGTCGCCACGATAACGATACACACCCTTCGAGGAGCCTATCCACACATCGCCGGCAGCATCCTCACACACGCAAAACACCGATTCATTGCCAAAGTCATACTTTCCCTGCTTGAAGTCGGAGAGCGTGAGCGATTGAGGGTTTAGCCGATACATACCACCGTTGTATGTGCCCACATAATATTGTCCGTCAACCTTTTCAATGCAAAAGATAATGTTACTGCGAATTTGCGGTGTGGAGAAATATGCTCGTTGCCCTGTTGATTCGTCAATGTAGAAAAGCCCCTCGCGAGTGCCGATTACCTTACGATGCCCGTCGATTGCCACTGCACGCACTGCATGGCGACGTGTGTCGATAAATCCGGGATAGCTGTACACATCAAAAATATCCTGACGATTGGGGGTGTAGTCGGCACCATCTTGATAATATCCAACCCATAACAGCGACAAATTGTCGACATAAAGCGAATAGACCGAGTTGGAACGAAGCACCGACTGCTGGTTCGACTCATAGCGCAGATGCCTTATCAGCTCGCTGCTACCGGCAGCATAGACCAAAATTCCGTCGCCGTCGGTAGCCACCAACAAACGTTGCTCGCTGTCGACAGCCAACGCCGTGACAATGTTGTTGCCGGCACCGAGTGTGTCAACAAACTTCAACGAAGTGAGATTAAACACCCCGATACCTCCGCCATAGGTGCCCACATATAGGCTATTGTCGTGAATTACAAGCGATGTAATTGAGTAAAGTTGCGGTGCCGGATAATTATCAAAACGGGCGGTTTTAATGTTGAACCGATGGAGATTTTTGGCCGCGCCAATCCAAAGCGTGGAGTCGCCGGCAGCAATCATTGCCGTGATTTCATTGCTGCTCGACATGGCATCGGCCGAGAGCAGGTAGCGACGCAATTTTCCCGCCTTATTACACTGGAACAGACCGCTCTCGGTGGCAATAAACAAACTACCACCGGCCACAGCAAGCGCATTCACCGACACTCGAATTTTATCGGCAAACACACGTTCCAAAGTCATCGTGCTTCGGTCAAGCCGATACAGCCCGTCGGCATTGCCCATGTAGATATTTCCGTCATACTCCAGAATAGCTCTCACTCGCTTCTGGTTAAGGTTCTCACCGGGGATGGGCACACTCTTAATTCTCACACCATCGAAACGGTCGAGTGCCAGCCCCGTACCGAGCCACACATAGCCACGCGAATCCTTGTAGATTTTATTTACCACTTGGTCGCTCAAGCCGTCGGCCGAAGTGAGGGGAAGGAAGTTGAGCGACACCGCCGATGCGCTGACCGTAGCAACAATAGCCACAATCAACACCATCAGAATGGTCACTACCAACTTCTGTATAATAATGGTTGGTTTATACACCGGGCTTTCCATGAAATTTCAGTTTCAATCGCCACAATCGCAAGTATTTACACCGATATTAGCTTTACAATTAATAAAACAATGCACAATCTTTGCATTGCTGTTTGCATAATTAATGCGATTGCAGTCTTAGATTTTGCAGTTAAAATTAGAAAATTTCGCACACCCCGACAATTTATTCACCAATTTTAACATTCGTTCCATCTGCAACTTCACTATTGTGGATTCACACTGCAATGTACAGTTGTCAGCG
>CAZDIC010000008.1:0-11085 GCA_964505395.1 uncultured Alistipes sp.
TGCAGCGTCGGAATATTCTTTGTTTTCGTAGTAGCTTAGTCCAAGTAGATACATCGATTCTTCAGCTTTGTCGGAACCTTTGAGCTGTGTCACCACATCTTGAAGCAAGGTGTAGGATTGTACATATCTTTTTTTCTCGAACGCACGCTTTGCGAAATCGAATTTATAGTTGGGGTCAGCGCTCTTCAGTGCTTTCTGATACTCACCACACGAAGCAAATATCAATACACCTGCCAATGAGAAGAGCAACCGACTAAACAAGTTGCTACGCATATTTCAATTCTAAAAAAGTCTACCGATACATTTGTGATGCCGTACACATGGCGGCATTCAAGCCACAAAGTTAATAAAAATCTGCCAAACGGTGCTTGTTGCACACCAAATATTTGTTAAATCATTGTGTTAAGGAGGGTTTGATGCTCTCAAAACTCACACTCCGGGGTGTGATGTTTCCGCAATTACGGGAAAGTTTGTATTTTTGCAGTTCGAAATGCTATATTTTGAGGCAATCAAAAAAAGATGAGGAACTATAACGATAACGATTACTACACCGACGACGATGCTTTTGCCGGCAGCCGTCGCGCAAACACAGAACATTCACCGTGGGATGATTCGCGTGGCCGAGCCCCACGTCAGCAGTCGGCACAGCCGCGTCAACGTGTAGAGCGCCGCGACGACCGCTATAGTGATGACCGTTACAATGACGCTCGCTACAGTGATGAGCGTTACGAGCGTGATGAGCGCCGCAACGACCGTTATGATAATCGTTACAATGACCGATATGAAGATAGGTATGAGGATGACGACGATGACAATGCTTACGACGATGATCGTCGCATGCCTCATGATAATAACAACCGCACATCTATGGCTAAAACGGGCAACTTCCGTCAGCGTCACCCGGTGTTGATGAATTTATGTTACATCGTCATTGCCACAGTGCTTTTGCTGTGGGTTGCGATGTGGTTCTTGGATTTCTGGACTTTCCACGGTGAGGAACGTGTGGTGCCCGATGTTAAGGGGCAATCATACGAGACAGCCGGAGGGAATGTCGATTTGGCCGGTTTGCGTGCCGTGATTTCCGATTCGGTGTTTGATAGCTATAGCCGCCCGGGCACAGTGGTTGAGCAAACCCCTATCCCCGGTGCCCGAATCAAGAAGGGCGGTTCGGTTTATCTCACCATTGTGGCCTTCTCGCCAAAGTTGGTTACCGTGCCCGACTTCTATAATGTGTCGGTGCGCCAGGCGCGCTCAATGTTCACCGGCTTGGGCATTACGGAGATTCGCGAGGTGCCTGTGGTTTCGGAATATGAAAACTTGGTGCTCGGTGCCAAATTCAACGGCGTGTCGTTGCAGCCCGGCGCACGCATCCCCATTTCGGCCATCGTGACCTTGGAGGTTGGTAGCGGCATGTCGGATATGACCGACTCTGATGAGGTTACCGACACCCTTGCCATCGATTCGGCTATCGAAGAATTGAATATTGAATAAAACCTTTTAAACACACACACAATTAAGAGATGCAAGAGGAGCAGTTTGACCTTTTCGACGACGAGCTTGACGACGCAATTGACGATGCGCTCAACGATGACGTTGCCTCGGGTGAACCGGGGGAGATGTATGAACATTTCCGCTTCGTTGCCGATAAAGGGCAGCAACTGTTGCGTGTGGATAAGTTTCTTGTTGACCACATGCAACGGGCATCGCGCAACCGCATTCAGCAGGCTGCCGAGGCCGGCTGTATCCTTGCAAACGGTCGTCCGGTTAAGTCAAACTATCGTGTGAAGCCCGACGATGTGATTTCGGTGGTGATGGACCGTCCGCGCTACGAGCATGAGGTAATCGCCGAAGATATCCCTCTCGATATTGTGTATGAAGATGATGCCGTGTTGGTGGTGAATAAGCCTGCCGGATTGGTGGTGCACCCGGGGCACGGTAATTACAACGGTACGTTGGTTAATGCCTTGGCGTGGCATTTCCGCAATAATCCCGATTATGATGTCAACGACCCGCGCATGGGCCTTGTGCACCGCATCGACAAGGATACATCCGGTCTGTTGGTAGTGGCGAAAACGCCCGATGCAAAAACCGACCTTGGCCGTCAGTTTTTCAATAAAACCACCAAGCGCGAGTATGTGGCGGTGGTGTGGGGCATACCCAATCCCGAAAAAGGAACCATCGAAGGCAACATAGCCCGTAATCCGAAGGACCGTTTACAAATGGCTGTATTCCCGCCCGACGGTGAAATCGGCAAGCATGCAGTGACCCACTACGAGGTGATTGAACGTCTCAACTATGTGTCGGTGGTGAAATGTGTGCTTGAAACCGGCCGCACACACCAAATTCGTGTGCACATGAAGCATATCGGCCATCCGTTGCTCAACGATTCGCGATATGGCGGTGATGAAATCTTGCGTGGCACAACATCGGCCACCTACCGCCGTTTTGTGCAGAATTGCTTTGAGATCTGTCCACGTCAGGCACTTCATGCTCGCACACTCGGTTTCGTGCATCCCGTTACCCGAAAGGAGATGTTTTTCACATCGGAGATTCCCGCCGACATAACTGCCATGATTGATCGCTGGCGTCATGCTTCATTCGCTTAAATCAAGCGCAATTTCCAAATAATGAGCTTATTATAATATTGTGATTTGCAGGCGGCAATCGGAAAAGCCGTGTGCGAACGCGCAATTTTTTTGCCGGCCGGTTTGCGGAATGACGGGGAAAGTCGTAAATTTGTAACCCGTTATGAAATACGGTTTTGACAACGAGAAATATCTCAAAATTCAATCCGAGCACATTAAGGAGCGTATCGCTCAGTTCGGAAATAAACTTTATCTTGAGTTGGGTGGCAAACTGTTTGACGATCATCATGCCAGCAGAGTGCTCCCCGGATTCCAGCCTGACAGCAAACTTCGCATGCTCAGCCAATTGAGCGATCATGCCGAGATTGTTATTGTTATCAGCGCTATCGATATTGAGAAAAACAAGGTGCGCAACGACCTTGGCATCACCTACGACATGGATGTGTTGCGTCTGCGCACCGAATTTCAAAATCGCGGTTTCCTGGTAAGTTCGGTTGTGGTGACACACTACAACGGGCAGAGCAGTGCCGATGCATTCCGTCAGCGCCTTGAACGTCTTGGAATCACCACTTACTATCACTACACCATCGACGGTTATCCCACCAATGTGGCGCTTATCGACTCCGACGAGGGGTTCGGTCGCAACGACTATGTAGAAACCACTCGTCCGTTGGTCATTGTAACCGCCCCCGGCCCCGGAAGCGGCAAAATGGCTGTGTGTCTCAGTCAGCTTTACAACGAGCATAAGCGTGGCATTGAGGCCGGATATGCCAAGTTTGAGACTTTCCCCGTGTGGAGCCTTCCGTTGAAACATCCTGTGAACATTGCTTACGAAGCGGCTACCGCCGACCTCAACGATGTGAACATGATTGACCCGTTCCACTTGGAGGCCTATGGTAAAACCGCTATCAACTACAACCGCGATATTGAGATTTTCCCTGTGCTCAATGCGCTCTTTGAGGGCATCTACGGTGAGAACCCCTACAAGTCGCCTACAGATATGGGCGTGAACATGGTGGGCTTCTGCATCAGCGACGATGCTGTGTGTTGCGATGCCTCGAAGCAGGAAATTATTCGTCGCTACTACACCGCCTTGAACCACTTGGCGCAAGGCTCGGGAAATGATGCCGAGGTGAATAAAATCAGACTTCTGTTCCGTCAGGCGCAAATCGACACCGACTACCGCAAACCGATTGTGGCTGCCAAGCAGCGCGCAGAGCAGAGCGGTAAGGCTGCATGTTCGGCAATTGAGTTGGCTGACGGAACCATCATTACTGCGGAAGCCGGCGACTTGCTCGGCTCGAGTGCAGCGCTCATCCTCAATGCCGTGAAACATCTTGCCGGTATCGACCACAGCGTGAAACTCATCCCGCAACAGATGATTGAACCGATACAACACACCAAGACTTGCTATCTCCGTAGTGCCAACCCACGCCTACACACCGATGAAGTGCTTGTGGCTCTCTCGGTGCTCAGCACACACGACGAAAATTGCCGTCGTGCGCTTGAAAAATTACCTGAGCTCAACGGTTGCCAGGTGCACTCCACGGTGATGCTCGGCGAGGTAGACCAGAAAATCTTCAAAAAACTTGGCGTGGGCCTCACATGCGACCCGGCCAAGAAACGCTAATGAAGTGAAGGATCGGGGCTTGTGGCCGGGTGGCGAAGCCATCGGGCCACCGAGCCCATTTGTGGCACAATGCGTGTAACCGTGGGCTTGAAGTTTGAGCAGAGCACTAAGGTCATCATGATAATTCCAAAGATAATTAGGTAGCCATAACATTCGCGTAACGACGTTATGATGGTTTGGCTACCCAAGTATTGTGCCCAATCGAATCCGTTGCCTATGGGGTTAAAGCCATCGAGCGCTGCAGCATTAAGTGCCGCATTTTTGGCTGTTGACCATGCAAAGAGCCGTTCGGTCAGTGCACCTACCGCTGATGTACCCAAGCCGCAACGCACAAAGCCAACAATGGTGATGTTTATAAAGAAGTGCGGGAAGGGAATTGCTTGTGAAAGCCAGTATGTGACACCGGTCTCCATCATCACTTCCGCCACGCCGAAGGCAAACAACGGAATGTCAAACAGCCATGCCTCGGTGTCGGGGTGGATGAGGAAGTAGGAGGCTGAAAGATATAGCGTCACCAACAGAAAACAGAAAAAGAAGTAGACACGGGCACTCCATTGCAAACGTCGCAGGGCATAGTAAGCCAAAATGGCTCCCATGATAACACCGGCGAGTTCGGGATAATTGAAGCGCACGGAGGTGAGGTAATCGTAGTGTGCAACGGCGTTGACATAGACCGGCTGCGACACGTGGACCGACGTTTGCATTAATCCCATGCCGAGCAGTAGTCCCATGAGCACCCATGTGCGTCCGTAACTGAAGGCTTTAATCGGGATGAATGCCCCCTCCTGTTTGAGGTGTGACTCCCAAAGAGTCACTACTAACAATGCCAGGAATATCCAGGTTCCACGCCATATTTCTATGCTGTCCCACCAATCGTAGTGCTCGCCAAAGGTGAATATCCACGCCCCGACACAGCATGTGACCGACCACAGCAGGTGCCCCAACCAATCGATTCCTTTTAACGGGATAAACGGGCCGGGCCTATGGTCGGGCTTCATCAGAAAGTAGGCAATGCCGTCGATAAAGAGCATCATGCCGACAACAACCACGTAAATCATGCGCCAGTTGTAGAAGTAGGCGAGTAGCGATGTCATGACCCCGGAAATCTGTATGGCAGAGCATACCAATATGTAGATTACCGGCAGGAACACTCTGAAGTCGCGTGTCGGGGTAAAGTTGAGTTGCACATTGCTTATACAGCAAAACATGCCCATCATCTTGAAATAGCCGGCCAGGAAACACACAATCCAGAATAACCATGGCGTGGTGACATACATGGCGATAAGAGCGCAGATCAGTGAACCTGTTGCCGACACGAAAAACATTTGGCGGGTGAAGAAGTAGAACTTCCATCTAAACAGAACCGGGAAGATGATGTTAAGACCGATAAGCGAGCAGTAGCTTGCCAGGGTTACATCTTCGTTGATAAACGCCAACTCGCCGTTCATCTGGCTTATGGCGGCAAGGTACACGCCGCCTGTAAGTTGATAAAGCATGGCAAAAAGCACTATCAGCCAAAAGCGTGCGCCACGCGGCACCCACTGATGATACATCAGCAGGCGTGTGAATAGAAGCGGTTGAGGTGAATGTCCCATTATTTGCGCACTTTACATTCCACATTCATGCCTGAACGCAGACGGGCCATGTCGTTGGCTTTCGTTGAGGCTGCAAATCGGATTTTGATAGGTATGCGTTGCTCCACCTTTATAAAGTTACCGGTGGCATTATCTTGGGGCACGGGGGAGTATTTCGAGCCTGTCGCGTTGGCAATAGCTTCGATATAACCGCTGTATTTCACATCCTTGACGGCATCGACGGTGATGCGGACACTGTCGCCAACAGCCATGCGAGAGGTTTGTGTTTCTTTGTAGTTGGCAATCACCCATGTGTCGGCAGTATCAACCACAGTCAGCAGGGTTTGTCCGGGTTGAATCAGCTGTCCGGCTTGAATGTTGCAACGCGAGGCAACGCCGTCGCAGGGGGCGGTGATGATGGTGTATGAGAGGTTGAGCTCGGCCAAAGCCACGGCTGCTTGAGCCGCCTCAATGCCGGCTTCGTTTTGGCTGCGGCGTTGGGTCTGCTGTCGTGCAATGAGGCCGGTGGAGCTCTTTTGACGTGCCAAACGGTCGTAGCGGGCTTTTGCTGCCAGGTAGTCTGTCTCGGCACGGTCATACTGTTGTTGTGTCACAGCGTCCTGTTGCAATAGTGCTGCGTAGCGGTCGCGGTCTTTGCGGGCATTGTCGAGCAACACTTTGGCTTCATCGAGGGCGGCATCGTTGACGGTGATGTCGTTGGTGGCGGTGTTGATTGCTGTTGAAGCCACATCAAGGCCTGATAGCGCATTTTGCAGTGAGGCCTTTGCTTGGGCCAATTGCAAACGGAAGTCGGCATCTTCAACGATGACCAAGGTGTCGCCTTTGTGCACGGTGGTGTAGTCGTCGAAGCGCACCTCTTTCACAAATCCGCTGATGCGGCTGTTGACAGGCACAATGCGTTGATACACTTGAGCGTTGTCGGTGTAGGTCGATGATGTGAAACCAACGAATTTATAGGTAATCCAGCTGAATCCGAGGATTATAAGGACTATGATTCCGGCGTTTTGCCAGCGGCGGCGAGTTTTCTGTTTCATAAGTTTGTGAGCGTTCCTGCTATGTAATGAAGTTGGTAGTAATAGAATTTTGCCGAGATTTCGGCGTTAACGAGTCGCACTCCGGCCTCCAAACGCGCGTTTGAGGCGTCGAGCATATCGGTGAGAAGTGCCAATTGGTTGTCGAATCGGTTGCTGACAACATTGTAGTTTTCGGTTGCCAGTTGCATATTCTTGCGTTCAATTTCCAATCGGTCAATGGCTTGCGTGTAGAGTGTATGGGCTTCGCGTATCTGACGGTCGATGGCATCGCTTGTCGCCACCGATTCCTGAGAGATGTGCTCAATTTCAAGCGATTTCTTGCGCGTGGATTTCGCCGTGGTGAAAAGTGATGAGATGTTCCATTTCACGTTTACACCGAGAAACCACGAGTTGTAGTTTTTGTCGATTACCGGCACTTCAAATGTCACCGGGCCGAGGAAGTTGTCAACGGCAACCAAACCCACTTTGGGGAAATACTCCGACTGTGCGAGTTTTTTGCCCAATCGGGCTGCATCGCCTTGTAGTCGCAGCGACTGCAGCGGCACGGCGTTTTCCTGTGCCACATTTAACCACTCGTTGGCGCTGTTAGTGTTGAGGTTGGTAACGCTCTCGGGCATCTCGGGGTATATTTCAACATCAGAGTCAAGTCCAAGCAGCGAGGTGAGGTTGTGGTTGCATATCTTTATCGCATTTTCGGTGGCGAGTTTGGCGTAGCCGAGCGATGAGAGTTTCAGCTCATAGCGAGTGATGTCGTTTTTGAGTACAACACCCTGGTCGCGCCGTGCCTGCATCTCCGAGATGAGTTTCTCGGTGAGGCGTATGTTTTCGGTGTACACTTCGAGCAGGTTGCGGTTTTTCATCAGCTCCAGGCTGTTGCGCACCACCTGAAAACGGATGTCGTTGCGGCTTGCTTGCAGGCCTACGTTGGCTAATTGTGATTGCGTCTCAGCCAGTTTGATGCCTGAATTGATTGCGCCGCCGGCAAACACCGGTTGGTAAAGCTCCACGGCGAGAGTGTTGTCGAAGTGTGGCAGGCGGTCGCGTGTGGCGTGTGAGAAATCGCGGTCAATGATGGTGCCGTCGCCAAGGTAGCTGAGTGTCAGCGAGGCGTTGATTTGCGGCAGACGGGCTGTACGTGCCACGCTCTTTTGCTGCTCGGCCACTTGCAGGTCGATGCGTTTGGCACCGATATCGGTGTTGCCGTTGTCTGCCATCTCAAAAAGCTCTTGCAGAGAAAGGTGTTGCTCGTTCTCGGCGAATAAACAATGGTATGGCATTAGGGCAAAAGCCACCGATAAAAGTATTGCTTTTGTCATTGTTTTGTTGGGATGAATAGGTGAACTTAATGGCCCGAAACGGGCGTGAATGAGGTTGTGCAGCTATGGAGTCGCACATAGAGCATAGGTAAACGCAGAGCGCTTACTGCAGAGTGTTCCAAAAAGCGGTAGGGATAATAACGTTTGTTTCAAATATGGCTGATGCCTTTGAATGTAGAGCGGCAGTTCTCCGCTGCGAAAAACGTGATATGGCTTCTAATTGCGGTATGATAGATTTTAGCATGTTGTAACCGACATTCAGCCTACAGTTCCTCACTGTGGGCATCGTCGATTTCGTTGGCAAAGATATAAAATTTTTCTTAAATATATGTTATTGCAAATCGGTATTTTTCGCTATCTTTGTGGCGATAGTTGTTGGAATAAAAGCGTATAATATTCTACCACGAAAAAATTATTACCATAGTCTTATACCCAAAATCATGGAACAAAAGCTTTTTTGGCTGGTACCTGTGGCCAGTTTGCTGGCGTTACTGCTGGCATGGTATTTCTACCGGCAAATGATGCGTGAGAGTGAAGGTACTCCCACCATGCAGAAAATAGCCTCCTACGTGCGCAGTGGGGCTATGTCGTATCTCAAGCAGCAATACAAGATTGTGAGTCTTGTGTTCTTGGGATTAGTGATTATCTTTTCAATTATGGCCTATGGGTTCGACCTGCAGAACCGATGGGTGCCTGTTGCTTTTTTGACCGGTGGTTTCTTCTCGGGCCTTTCGGGCTTTTTAGGGATGAAAACCGCCACGTATGCCTCGGCTCGCACTGCCAATGCCGCTCGCAAGTCGCTCAACGGTGGTTTGCGCATAGCTTTCCGTAGTGGAGCTGTTATGGGATTGGTTGTTGTGGGCCTCGGGTTGCTCGACATCTCGTTCTGGTATCTTATCCTTGACCACTTTGTGGCCGACGATCCGGTGGCTCCTACCGCAAAGTTGTGTGTAATTACCACCACGATGTTGACCTTTGGTATGGGTGCCAGCACTCAGGCGCTCTTCGCTCGTGTGGGCGGTGGCATTTACACCAAGGCTGCCGATGTCGGTGCTGACCTTGTGGGTAAGGTGGAGGCCGGAATCCCGGAGGATGACCCGCGCAACCCGGCCACTATCGCCGATAATGTGGGCGATAATGTTGGCGACGTTGCCGGCATGGGTGCCGACCTCTATGAATCGTATTGCGGTTCAATTTTGGCTACCGCATCGCTTGGCGCCGCTGCCTATATGGCTTCGGGCGATAGCGTGATGCAGTTTAAAGCTGTGTTGGCCCCGATGTTGATTGCCGCTGTGGGCATCGTGCTCTCAATTATCGGCATCTTCTCGGTGAAAACCGGTGAGAATGCAAGCATTAAGAAGTTGCTCGGTTCGTTGTCGTTGGGCACCAACCTCAGTTCGGCTCTCATTGTGGTGGCCACATTCTTTATTTTGTGGTTGCTGCAGCTCAATAATTGGGTAAACATTTCATTGGCGGTTGTTATCGGTTTGGCTGTCGGCATTATCATTGGCCGTTCAACCGAATACTACACTTCGCAGTCATATCTCCCCACCAAGAAGTTGGCTGAAAGCGGCAAAACCGGTCCGGCCACGGTGATTATCTCCGGTATCGGTTTGGGCATGGTGTCAACCGCTATCCCGGTGCTTGCCGTTGTTGTGGGCATTATCCTCTCCTATTGGTTGGCCTCGGGCTTCGACTTTGCCAATGTTAGCATGGGGTTGTATGGCATAGGTATCGCTGCCGTTGGCATGCTGTCAACGCTCGGCATCACTCTTGCAACCGATGCTTACGGCCCGATTGCCGACAATGCCGGCGGTAATGCCGAAATGAGTGGCTTGGGCGAAGAGGTGCGTCGTCGTACCGATGCCCTCGATTCGTTGGGTAATACCACCGCTGCCACCGGTAAAGGTTTTGCTATCGGTTCGGCCGCCCTCACCGGGTTGGCTCTGTTGGCCTCATATATCGAGGAGATTCGCATCGGCTTGACCCGCCTGGGTGAAACCGTGATTCAGATTGGTGATGTAGCCAAGCCTATTCACGATGCCACATTTACCGACTTTATGAACTACTTTGACGTGAATTTGATGAACCCGAAAGTGCTGTCGGGCATGTTTATCGGCAGCATGATGGCCTTCCTGTTTTGCGGCTTGACAATGAACGCCGTTGGACGTGCCGCTGCTCACATGGTTGAGGAGGTGCGTCGTCAATTCCGCGAAATCAAAGGTATCCTAACCGGAGAAGCCGAGCCCGATTATGCGCGTTGTGTGCAGATTTCCACTCGCGGTGCCCAGCGTGAGATGGTGTTCCCGTCGCTGTTGGCTATTATCGCTCCGATTCTCACCGGATTGGTATTTGGTGTGCCGGGCGTTATCGGTCTGCTGGTTGGCGGCCTGTCGGCAGGTTTCGTACTTGCGATCTTCATGGCCAACTCAGGTGGCGCATGGGATAATGCCAAGAAATATGTGGAGGAGGGTAACTTCGGTGGCAAAGCCAGCGATGTTCACAAAGCAACCGTGGTTGGTGACACCGTGGGCGACCCCTTCAAGGACACATCCGGCCCCTCGCTCAACATCCTCATTAAGCTCATGTCGATGGTCTCAATCGTCATGGCCGGCCTCACCGTCTCTTGGAGCCTCTTCTAATCAGTTTAATGAATGCCTTTCAAAATCATTTTGTGTATGTTTGATCTGCTTTAATTGATGCAGATTAAGAAAAAATGAAGCCGAACTCGATTCACATCGGGTTCGGCTTCCTCCTTATTGGCATTTGTATATGAAACAAACTTATCAGTATTCTTAAGTGACAATGTAATTATCTCAATTATCGATCGACTCACCCGGCCGATGCCCGGTGAATGGTGTCGACCATCACTTATACATTCCAATTAATACTCCAATTAATCAATCATTCATTCAATCATTCATT
>CAZDIC010000008.1:11185-21783 GCA_964505395.1 uncultured Alistipes sp.
TCAATCATTCATTCAATCATTCATTTCATCAATCATTTCATCAATCAATAAGTTTCCTCAACCATCCACTAAAGTTCTTTTTTTACCTTAGTAGACCTTTTTATCTTCTTTTTGTGCCCATTTTTCAAACGCCTTGATGGTGCGAGGGTTCTGCAGGTGAATGCAGGGGATTGCGCGATCCACTTTAGGCTTGTCCAGCTCTTGGTAGATGAACTTGTCTGAAAAATTAATGGCATCGGCGTCATCTTGGGTGTTGCCGTAGTAGATACGGCTAACTCCGGCCCAATACAACGCTGACAGACACATGGGGCACGGTTCGCATGAGCTGTACACCACGCATCCTGAGAGCGAGAACACACCTTCCTTGCGGCATGCTTCCCTAATTGCGTTGACCTCGGCATGGGCTGTCGGGTCGTTCGTAAGAGTTACTGAATTTGCTCCGGTTGCAATGACCTCGCCATCGCGGACAATAACCGCTCCAAACGGGCCTCCACCACGGTCGATGTTCTCTTCGGCAATTTTGGCTGCCATCTCCATAAAGAGTTCATCATTAGGTGTTATGTGATGAATGTTTGCGTCCATTTTTTACTTCCTTTCTGAGATTCTTTGGTTACAATTTCACTCGCTTGCAGTTAACAGACGGGCAGATTCATCCATCTACAATTCTGTTGCTTGAGGTCTAACAAATTTAACCAATTTATTGTTGGCCTCCGGGGCGCTTCAATCTCTACGTTATCGGGGTATATCTCCGCAGTAGTTAGTGTGATGCTCGTTCCTTTAGCACGGCAAAATAACGAAAAGGTTGTGATATTTCCGATATTTTACGGCTTAAAAAGTGTTAATGTTGCCATTAAAGCTACATATTTTGTACCCGAAACAGCCTCAAAATGTTGCGCATTTCACCACTTTAACTATTTGTTAATGTGAAGCATAATGACCGTTTCAGATTTTTTATCAACTGTAAACAGTCGAGAGGCTCTCAAACCGACCACCCACACCACTTCATTGCGGTAGGTGAGCACCCATTGGCGCTCTTTTTCGATGGCTGAGAGTTTGGCATCGGTGAGGATGTCGCTCACTAACTTAGACCCGTTTAGGCCAAAAGGTTTAATGCGGTCGCCAAATTTCCATAGTCTCAGCTGCCAGTCGGCCATTATTGTCTCAGTCGCCGAGCCGTCGAGCCAGATTGTGTCGTTGCAGCGTGTGGGCTTGAATAGGGCAATTGGCAGAACGGTTGCGCTGATTTCCGGCTTTGTGTCGGTGGCTACGGTGCTGTTGGTAACCGGCAGCAGTGTGCCCCGGTTCAGCAGGTAGCTTACGTTGGCGCCGTTGAAACGACGACCACTCTCGCCGGCTGCATAGGCCTTTAAAATCTGTTGCACATCGGCCATCGGGATTGCTTCGTTGAGGATGTGAAACAAGAGTGTGTCGCTCTGAGGCATCGAGGCAACGCGGGTGAGGTCGATGCCACCGTTGGACGAGGTGACCTCTGTGCGCACGTTGTCGATGAGTGCTGAAAGTAGGTCGCTGTCGCGGCGCAGGTTGGCAATTGTGCTCGACAGCCCTTTTTGCGCATTGGGGAATGCCTCGGTGAGTGTCGGTAGCACAATGTTGCGCACGCGATTACGCTTGTAGTCGTTCTCCAAGTTTGAGGAATCCACCACATAGCTCAATCCCTGATGTTGAATATATTGTTCAATGTCGCGTTTCGAGACGTTGAGTAGCGGTCGCATGAATATGTCGCGTTGTGGCGCGATGGCGGCAACACCCTTCAGGCCGCTCCCGCGCAGGGCGTTGAGGAAGAAGGTTTCGATGTTGTCGGATTGGTGGTGCCCGACGGCCACACAAGCGGGCTGTTCACCGTTGCGCTCGGCTTCGGAATACATTTGGGTAAACCATTCGTAGCGCAGGGCGCGACACGCCATTTCAATTGATTCGCCTGTGGCGCGTTGGCGCGCGGCCACGTCAAAGTGAGTGACGGCAATTTCGCACCCCAATTCATGGGCGATGGCCCGTGCTACAGTCTCATCGCGGTCGCTCTCCTCGCCCCGTAGATGGAAATTGCAGTGCAGTGCGCGACAGCGATAGCCGGCTTCAACGAGCGCCGAAAGCAGTGCGGTGGAGTCGGCCCCGGCACTGAATGCCACGAGCATTAGCGCCCCGTCGGCGATTCCGCGTGATGCAAAAAATCGTTTGGCCGTTTGGGGTAGCGATGTTGAGCCGGATTGTTGTGTCATGTTGCGGTTAGCTTGTGGTTTGGCTTACGGTTGGAGTTGCAGCGGGAGGCAGTGCACCATGTAGGCGCGTGCTTTCTCCCACGGGATGTAGATTTGATCGGATCCGGGGATAAGTGCAATGGGTTGCTCATTCAGCTCGAAGCGTACGCAGTAGCTTCCCCCTTTGTTCACGCGAAACAGCACCATCTGCAGATTGGCCGACATGGGCACAATAGCAAAGTCGCGCCAATGCATGGCCACGGTGTCGAAATAGTTGGTCATGTAGTAGCAACCGGGGGCGCGGAGCAGCGCTAACAGCGGCAACAGTGTCTCGGCATGGCCGAATCGCAGGTTGACGGTGGTTTTCCCTCCGGCGATAGCCTCGTCGGTGCTGTTTATGAGGTCGAGAAGCAGGTCGGCTGCAATCAATGCCGGTTCCTCCGAAAGGGTAGTGGCACTGCGCAACAGGTAGTGACGCAGGTTTTGGCACGACCATAGCGCATTGATTTCTTCGGTGGTGAAATATTGCTTCATGTCAACGGTCAAGCCCATGGCAGGCAGGCCGGACAGCAGTTTGTATTCCATCCACGCCAACTCTTGTGCGTCGCTGTTGCTAAAGTAGGTGGCATCGGTTACCAGTCGACGAGCCGGTGCTGCCAGAGCCGAAGTGGCAAAATACATATCGTAGGGTGCTTGCCATTCTTTGCTATCCACCCATTCGGTGTAGTCGCTTGCTGCATCAAACGGGCGCATCAGGGTGGAGTTCTGACGTCCTGCCGAGGTGTAGATGGCCGAGGTGTTGTTGAGTCGGTCAAGTTGGTGGGTAAACTCATACATGCTCATCACGCAGCGCGGAGCGTAGGAACTGATGGCGTTGACTGTTCCCGAGGCAAAAAGTTTGGGATAGGTGCGAAACATGCGTGAGGCGATGCCGCGTTGCTCGGCCATGCCTAACGAATCGAGTGCTCCCCAGCGGTTACGCGATAGGCCTATCACACCTTTTGTGAGTGTCAACAACGATTTGCCGAGCGGTGAGAGCACTCCCACCGAGTCGGCCTGCTGCAATGTGGCTGCCAGGTCGGTTGAATTGGCTGCCGATGCCGGGAAGCGCGACCCGTGGCGGCCCACATGGTTGATAAACACAGCCGTGAGTGAGTCGGGGTATGTGGCAATCTCAGTGGGTACAGCGTATGGCATGGCTGACCCAAGGCAATCGGTGTAGCTATAGTTGGTGGCTGTCGGGTCGGCTGCAGCAACTGTCATGGCTGTCAAGGCCCATGTGATAATTCCCAACACTATTCGCATCGTTTTCATATTTCGTTATTTGTCCAAAATATTATATATCTTTGTATAGCAAAACGGAATTGACCGGCCATATATTATAATCGTTGGCCAATCCGTTGCTGACTTTATAACACTATTGAATCCTCAAATATAACAATTAATGATGAAACAGCAAAATGTCAATAGCATTATCAATGCATCAACACCCGAGGAAGCGGTTTCGTTACTGAAATCTGTGGCGGAATCGGCGCCAGACAGACTGGTGGCTCTGTTAGATGCCATCGTGGCGAGCGATGCTGTGTCGTCGCCGTTGCTGATTGAGGCGGGTAAGCTTTATTGGGGATTGGATATGCGCGGAGCTGCACTTTCAGCATACGAACGGGCTGCGGCGCTCGACCCTGACGGCCCCGCAAAATTGCTGTTGGAGCACTCAAATGCCATCATGGATTTCTTCAACCCCGACCTGCTCAATCCGTAAGTTGCTCGCCCTGTGCGCAGTTCCCTTTCGAAGCGATAATCGTTGTGTTTGTGTCAATTAGTGGCTGAAGCACTTTCGCAGTTGAAAATTTATGTGTAACTTCGTGATTAGTAATTGGCCACAATTTCAGGCTCACGGAAATTAAATTTATATGAAACCGTTTTCACTCAACATAAAGGGTAAGCTCTTGACTTACAACACCCCGGCTGTGATGGGGATTTTGAATGTTACACCCGACTCGTTTTATGCCGATTCACACGCTTTTCAGCGTGAGGAAGCTGAGCGCAAGGTGAGGCAAATGATTGCCGAGGGGGCCGATATTATCGACCTTGGCGGCTATTCATCGCGCCCGGGTGCCGATGAAGTGTCGGTGGCCGAGGAGTGCCGTCGTGTGAAAATGGGTATGGAGGTTATCCGCGAGGTGTCGGCAGATATCCCTGTGTCGGTCGACACGTTCCGTGGCGAGGTGGCTCACGCTGCTCTCACCGAGTGGGGGGCCGACATTATCAACGACATTTCGATGGGCGCAATCGACCCGGAAATGCTTCCCACGGTGAAACAGTTGAAAGCACCTTACATATTGATGCACATGCGCGGCACTCCGGCAACAATGCAGCAACTTACCTACTACCCCAACGGGGTGGCGGCCGATGTGATAGCCGAACTGTCGGCACCGTTGCACGAATTGCGTGAGGCCGGTGTGGCTGATATTATCATTGACCCCGGTTTCGGATTCTCAAAGACGTTGGAGCAGAACTATGCGCTGATGCGCGAACTGCCGCGGATTGAGTCGATGTTGGGCTGCCCGCTGTTGGTGGGCATCTCGCGCAAGTCGATGATTACCAAACTGTGTGGCATCAATGCTGCCGATGCATTGCCCGGTACCATTGCCCTTAACACAGCCGCGATGATGGCCGGTGCGGCTATAGTGCGTGTTCACGATGTGGCGGCAGCCGTGCAGGCTCGTGCCGTGACAATGGCGTTGACGGCCGGGAAATAGTGTGTGTAACCTCATAGGAAAGTGTAACTTTAACCTTACCATAGTTCCATGATTGAATCATTTGGCATTAAGGATGTGCTCGACATCGTGATTGTAGCCACGATGCTCTACTACTTGTATAAGATAATGAAGGAGTCGGGCACAATCAACATATTTTATGGCGTGCTCGCGTTTATTTTGGTGTGGGTGGTGGCTGCCGAAATCTTGGAGATGAAGCTTATCGGTACCATCCTCGACAAGGTGATGAGCATAGGTTTACTGATTTTGGTAATCATTTTCCAGGAGCAGATTAAGCGCTTTTTGGTGGAATTGGGCTCGAAGAAGCGTTGGCGGTTTCTTGCCGAGATGTTTCACCACCGTCGTCGCGACGATGACACCACCGACCTCCACACACGTGTTATGCCGATTGTCTACGCCTGCATGAGTATGTCGAAAAGCAAAACCGGTGCGCTGATTGTGATTCAGCAGGAGGTGCCGCTCGACAACTATGCCAAGAGTGGCGACATAATTGATGCATCAATCAACACCCGACTGATTGAAAACATCTTCTTTAAAAATTCACCGCTTCACGATGGTGCCATGATTATATCAAACGGCCGTATTGAGGCGGCCGGATGCATCTTGCCGGTGAGCCACGACACCGACGTGCCGCGTGCCCTGGGGTTGCGTCACCGTTCGGCGTTGGGTATGGCCCAAGCCTCCGATGCGTTTGCCATTGTGGTGAGTGAGGAGACCGGCAACATCTCGGTGGCCCATCGCGGCCGTTTGAGCGTGAAACTCACCTCCACCGAGCTCGAAAACCGCCTCAGCAGCCTCCGCTACCTCTAATCTCCCCACCCCCTCCAAGGCCCCCACAGCCACCCGGCACCCTCTTGTCGCGCTGTAGCAGCCTCAAAAAGGTGCATAACTTCCATTTTAATTATGGCGAATTCGCCATAATTAAAATCCGATACGGATTAACCGGCCGAAAAATCAGGATTATATTGGGGCGAATTTTATTGGTTTGCATCTATCACAGGAACAGTCATCATGTTGCCACCAACTGTGGTTCCTGACACTTCTCTTTCTTGTGTCATGTATTTAAATGTGCCAACCTGCTTGGGGTGTTCCAATTCAATGACTTGATCACAGTAGAATTGACCGTTCAAGAGAAGAACCGTTTTCCCATTGTACCACATATACGAGTCGTTAGAAATTTCGTTGGCTAAAGCGCCATTGTCGAGTACTTGAAAAACCTTGAACGAAGTTGATTCTTTGTCTTCATAGTTAATTGGAGTTTTGAAATAGGTAATATCATCTTTATCCCGGTTGTTTACAGCGACAATTGCCAACACACCAAAGGTCAGAATGACACCTGTCACAATTCCTGCAATGTAAATTAGAATTTTCTTTCCCATAATTATATAGATTTTAGTAGTTAAACATATATAGCCCAACCATATCGTAATTTTGGAATGATTACTTTATCTACCATTGTTCAAGGTATGTATTAGGGTAATGCAAAGCTAATAATTTTATTTCAAATAGAATTAATCTATCCGTCAAATATGCCGATTCCGTAATGCTTTTATTCGCTTATTGCCGCAAACGCCACGATTGCAGTGCGATTCCAGCAATTTACCTCCCGCCATCTGTCTCATGAATCTACGATTATTTCTTCGATACTGACAGATAAATATTTTGTTAAATTTGTTTAAATGAGATGCGCATTAATTAAATAGTGCGTAAATTGCGCTGCGTTCAAGAAAGAACACCTAAATGCTAATTCATTAAAAACAAGTTCTAATCATTATGAAACTCTTTACGCATTGTTGGTCACAGAAGATGTTGGTGTGGTGTAGTGCGGTGGTTGCACTGCTTGGCACCGGGGTTGGCGATTTATTGGTGCGTTAAAAATAAGATAGGCCAAAGCTCTCGGTGTGAGAAGCTTTTGCCTATCATATTGTATTGCCAAACTTGTATTGCCAAACTTGTTTGGGCGCCTATCTTATCAGGTGGTCAATTCTTGTTAGACCGGTTACTCCGTTAGGCTGTTTATTCCGTTAGGCGGATTATTTCGTGTTGCAGATTCGGTTGCCACGCGTGGTGGGCGAGGGGTAACCGAAGGCGGTGGGGGTTAGCGCTCAATGGTTTGAGTGCGGTCGGGGCCAACGGATACGATGGTGATAGGTGTGGCGAGTTCCTTTTCAAGGAAGGCGATGTAGTCGCTGAACTGTTTGGGAAACTGCGATTCGGCGGTCATGGCCGACATGGGGGTCTGCCAACCGGGGAGTTCCACATACACCGGTTCCACTTCGTTGGCGTTGATTGAGTAGGGGAAGTTGCGGGTTTCTTCGCCGTTGACTTTGTAGGCCACACATGCTTTGATGGTGGGGAAGTCGTCGAGCACGTCGCTCTTCATCATAATCAGTTTGGTGACACCGTTAATCATGATGGCGTAGCGGAGGGCTACGAGGTCAATCCAACCGCAACGACGTTCACGGCCTGTAACGGCGCCATATTCGTGGCCGAGGTCGCGAATGCGTTTGCCTGTTTCGTCGAAGAGTTCGGTGGGGAAGGGGCCGCTACCTACGCGTGTGCAGTAGGCTTTGAAGATGCCAAACACGTCGCCGATTTTGTTGGGGGCGATGCCAAGGCCTGTGCAAGCTCCGGCACACACTGTGTTTGACGATGTTACAAAGGGGTAGGAACCGAAGTCAACGTCGAGCATGGTGCCTTGAGCGCCTTCGCAGAGCACGCTTTTCCCTTCGGCAAGAGCTTCGTTAACCACAAATTCTCCGTCGATGATATCGTAAGATTTGAGGTACTCAATTGCTTCCATCCAACGCTGTTCCAACTGCGCCAATTGCGCTTCATCAGGTTTCGCACCGAGCGATTCCAAGCGAGCGAGGTGGCGGTTGCGAGCTTCGGCGTATTTGGTTGAAAAATCGTGGAAGATGTCGCCAAGGCGCACACCGTTGCGTGAAGTCTTGTCGGTGTAGGTGGGGCCGATGCCTTTGCCTGTTGTACCGATTTTAGCATCACCTTTGGCGCGCTCGTTAGCAGCATCGAGCAGGCGGTGTGTGGGGAGAATGAGGTGTGCTTTCTTTGAGAGTTTGAGAGTCTTTTTGAGATTGATACCGCTTTGGCAGAGTGCTTCGGCTTCCTCCATGAAGAGCACCGGGTCGAGCACCACACCATTGCCGATAAGGTTTAACTTTTCGTTTTGAAACACACCTGAAGGAATTGAGCGGAGCACATATTTGTGACCGTCGAACTCAAGAGTGTGACCGGCATTCGGGCCACCCTGGAAACGGGCAACCACATCGTAACGCGGAGTCAACACATCCACAACTTTTCCTTTACCTTCATCGCCCCATTGCAGGCCGAGCAAAACGTCAACTTTCATTGTTTGATTGAAATTATGTGATGGTGTGTGAGGCCGGGGCTTACTTGCGGCCCGTCGCTCACAAGTTTGTTCCTATGTTTTTCGCTTCCGCTTCGTCTCCTTGGGCGTGGCGGTGTCGAGCTCATGTTCTTTCTCTTTCTTCATTTTTTTGAGGCAACGTGAGCAGGTGCCATACACGTAGAGCGAAAAGAAGTCGGTTTTGAAAGTGGAATAGCGCATGTTGCCTATCATTTTGATAAGCTCCGGGTTTTTCACGGCTCTCACTTTGCCGCAGTGGCTACACACAAGGTGGTGGTGATTCTCCTTAATGCCTTGCGGCACTCGTTCGTATTGAGCCGGTTGGTTGCTGAACTGATGGCGCCTCACGAGGTCGGCATCGACAAACAGTTGGATTGTGGCGTAGACCGTTGAGAGGCTCACGTGATACCCCTCCTCCTCCATGCGTTGGTGAATGTCGTCGACATAGAGATGCGCATCCGTGGAAAATATCTTCTCCAGGATGGCATAACGCTCGGGGGTGCGACGCATTTTGTGCGCTTTCAGATACGCCGTGAGGGCTACCCGGGCCGGAGCATACAGATTGTCGTCTTTTGTGGCCATTCCGTGTGCAAAGATACTGATTTATCTATGAAACTACAAATGTGGCGGCCACTACCTGACCGGTTTTCGCCCCGAATCTGTATGCCGGAATTTGTGAATGTCGCTTTGCACGTGAAAAAAGGAGGGCGACACGGCTGTGAGTCGTGTCGCCCTCGGTATTGTAGAGTTTTGTTTGGCTGATTAGATCACGCCTTGCTGCATCATTGCGTTGGCCACTTTCATGAAGCCGGCAATGTTTGCGCCCTTCATGTAGTTGAGGTAGCCGTCGGGTTCTTGGCCGTAAGCCACGCATTGCTCATGAATTGATTTCATGATCTGGTGGAGTTTGGCATCAACCTCTTCGGCGCTCCACTGCAGGTGTTCGGCGTCCTGAGTCATTTCGAGGCCTGAGCAAGCTACGCCGCCGGCGTTAACAGCTTTGCCCGGAGCATAGTTGATTTTGTTTTCGATGAATGTGTCGATAGCTTCGGGGGTGCAACCCATGTTTGAAACTTCGGCAACGAGTTTCACACCGTTGGCAACGAGTTGACGGGCGTCTTCGCCGTTAACTTCGTTTTGTGTTGCACACGGCAGTGCGATATCAACTTTCTGCTCCCAAGGTTTGCGACCTGCATAGAAGGTGGCATTGGGATATTTCTTGGCGTATGGTGCCACGATATCGTCGCCAGAAGCACGGAGCTCGAGCATATAGTCGATTTTTTCACCGCTTACGCCATCGGGGTCGTAGATGTAGCCGTCGGGACCTGAGATGGTCACAACCTTTGCACCAAGTTCGTTGGCCTTTGTGGCAGCGCCCCAAGCCACGTTACCGAAGCCTGAGATGGCAACTGTCTTGCCCTTGATGGTGTCGTTGAGGCGAGCGAGCATATTTTCTACAAAGTAGAGGGCGCCAAAACCGGTTGCTTCGGGGCGGAGGCGTGAGCCACCAAAGTCGAAGCCTTTGCCGGTGAATGTGCCGGTGTGTTCGTCGACAAGTTTTTTGTACATGCCATACATGTAGCCTACTTCGCGGCCACCTACGCCGATGTCGCCTGCAGGCACATCACGGTCGGGACCGAGGTTTTTCCACAAGCACATGATGAATGCTTGGCAGAAACGCATGATTTCACGATCGCTCTTACCGCGGGGTGAGAAGTCGCTACCACCCTTTGCACCACCCATCGGGAGGGTTGTCAGGGCGTTTTTGAAGGTCTGCTCGAAGCCGAGGAACTTCAAAATAGAGAGGTTAACCGAGGCATGGAAACGGATACCGCCCTTATACGGGCCAATGGCGTTGTTGAATTGAACGCGATAGCCGAGGTTGTTTTGAACTTCGCCCTTGTCGTCGATCCATGTTACACGGAAGGTTACAATGCGGTCAGGTTCAACCATACGCTCGATGATGCGATTTTTCTCAAACTCGGGGTGACGGTTGTAGATGTCACCAACTGAAAGTAATACTTCGCGCACTGCTTGAAGGTATTCTTTCTCGCCCGGGTGCTTGGCCTCGAGGGCGCTCATGATATTATTAACATCCATAGCTTTAAATTTGTATGAATTAGGTTACTGTTTATTTGTCATCATTATTATGACGTTGCAAATATACTATAATAGTCTCAATAAAAGTCAAATTATTTGGATTATTTTTTATGT
>CAZDIC010000009.1:0-21478 GCA_964505395.1 uncultured Alistipes sp.
TGAAAGATGGCGATATCGTTGAAGCTATGGTTCACGCTGCTTCTGAAACAGTGCTCACATGCGAAATGCCTGCTAATGTCGTTCTTGAAATCAAATACACCGAACCCGGTATCAAAGGCGACACCGCAACCAACACCCTCAAACCCGCAGAGGTTGAAACCGGTGCTACCGTTCGTGTTCCCTTGTTCTGCAACATCGGTGACAAGATTCGCGTAGACACTCGCACAGGTGACTACCTCGAACGTGTGAAATAATCTTCACGATTCATGATATAACGGCGTGCCAACTCGGTTGGTGCGCCGTTTTTCGTGGAAAAGTGTGGCAACTGTGTGGTAGTCATGAAAAATGTGTGTACCTTTGCTAATGAAAATAAGCAACAGCTGAATTTACACTGTGTCAAAAACAGCTATCTGTTGCCGGCCGGTGCGGGCAGAGAGTTGCCTGCGTGGCTGATATCACGAAATAATATAGAAATAGGAACATGACTGAGTTGATGCTGACTTTATCAATCAGCGACTACATGAGCGCGAAAGTGCTGTTAGACTTGTTTGTGGAGAATGCAGGTTATCTGCTTGTGTTTCTCTTCATGGTAATTGAAAGTTCGTTCGTGCCCTTCCCGTCGGAGGTGGTGGTGCCACCTGCAGCCTATCTGGCTGTGACAAAGGGCGACATGAATATAGCTCTGATAGTGGCAGTGGCCACAGCCGGAGCATTGGTGGGCGCTTTAATCAACTACGGTTTGTCGATGTGGTTAGGCCGTCCCATTGTTTATGCTTTTGCCAACAGTCGTGTTGGCCACGCTTGCTTAATCGACCAAGCCAAGGTGGAGAAAGCCGAGCACTATTTTGATGAACATGGTGCCGTGTCAACGTTTATCGGCCGATTGATTCCGGCTGTGCGACAGCTGATTTCAATCCCGGCAGGCATTGCCAAGATGAATATCGGTGCCTTCATGTTGTTCACCGCTCTTGGCGCGATGGTGTGGAACAGCATTTTGGCAGGTTTGGGCTATTGGTTGGGTAAGACAGTGCCGCTGGATATGCTCTATGAGAGTGTAGAGAAATATAACTCTTACTTCTCGATGGGTGGTCTCGCACTTTTGGTGGTGTGTGTGGCATATATTGTCATGCAGGCCATGAAGAAGAAGGCATGAACATAACTGATAAACAACAAAATAAAGCAACAATATAAAACCTTAAATTGATGCAAGTATCACCATCGTTGTTGGCAGCCGATTTTTGCCGACTTGATTCAGAGATTGCAATGCTCAATAGTAGCGACGCCGATATGATTCACCTCGACGTGATGGACGGTGTCTTTGTGCCAAATATATCGTTTGGTTTTTCTGTGTTGAACGCCGTTGGACGCATCGCCGAGAAACCTATGGATGTGCATCTGATGATTGTGGAGCCGCAGAAATTTGTTTCACAGGTTCGCGATTGCGGTGCCGCAATTATGAATGTGCATCAGGAGGCTTGTGTGCATCTCGACAGTTGTATCAGGCAAATAAAGGCTGCCGGCATGAAGGCCGCCGTGACCTTAAACCCCTCAACGCCGGTGTCGACTCTCGAGGATGTTATCGCTGACCTTGACATGGTGTTGCTCATGTCGGTTAACCCCGGCTTCGGTGGGCAGAAATTCATAATGAATACACTTAACAAGGTGAAGCGTTTGCGCGAACTCATCGCTGTGTCGGGCTCACATGCGGCTATTGAAATTGATGGTGGTGTGAATGAACAAACCGGCCGACTGTTGGCCGATGCCGGTGCCGATATCCTTGTTGCCGGCAGTTATGTGTTTGGCGATAAGAACCCACATGATGCCATTGCCCGATTGAAAGCGCTGAGCTGATAGCAATCGGTATCGCATACTTTCCTCTCTCTCTTCGGCCGCATGGTAGTGCGGTGCTGCCATCGGCGGCAAAACTTAAAAACTAATATGCTATGAACGAGGAGTCACTAAGTCAACTGTACTTAAAGGATACGGCGTTTCAAAACCTTATGCAACGCCGCATATTCAATGTGTTGTTGGTTGCCTCGCCCTACGATGCCTTCATTATGGAGGAGGATGGTAGAGTGGATGAGCAACTTTATAACGAATATGTTGCTCTCGATTTGTCGTCGCCACCGCGCATTGCCCGTGTGGCAAACATAACCGAGGCGTTGGGTGTGATGGAAGACAGGTCGATTGACTTGGTGATAGCTATGCCCGGCATGGACATCAGCGAAACCTTCACCGAAGCTAAGAACATCAAACGCCGTTTCCCCGAGGTGCCGATTGTGGTGCTGACACCGTTCTCGAAAGCCGTGTCACGCCGCTTGGCGCAGGAGGACTTGAGTGCTGTTGATTTCGTGTTCTCATGGCTTGGTAACGTTGACCTCTTGTTGGCAATCATCAAACTTGTGGAGGACCGCCGTAACGCCGACAACGACGTGCTCGATGTGGGTGTGCAGATGATTCTGATGGTTGAGGACTCTGTGCGTTTCTACTCGTCGATATTACCCCATCTATATAAGTTCCTGCTCAAACAGAGCGTTATTTTCTCAACCGAAGCCCTCAACCAGCATGAAAAAATGCTGCGTATGCGCGGGCGTCCAAAGGTGGTGCTTGCCCGCAACTATGAGGAGGCTACGGCACTTTATGAGAAATTTAGCGATAAGATGCTCGGTGTGATAACCGATGTGTCGTTTTTGCGCGAGGGGGAGAAGGACCAAAAGGCCGGTTTGAAATTTGCCAAATACTTGCGTGAACGCGACCCGTATTTGCCCATTATTGTGGAGTCAACCGAGGTGGAAAATGCCAAGTATGTGAGCGAATTCGACGGCGTTTTCCTTGACAAGACCTCAAAGAAACTCCCTGTTGACCTTGGGAAGGCCATTATGGAGAGCTTTGGTTTTGGTGATTTCTCGTTTAAGGACCCCGATACAGGAGCGGAAATCCTGAGAGTGTCGAGCGTGAACGAACTGCAAAAACGGATGTTCGACATCCCGTCAAATTCTCTGCTCTATCACGCTCGGCGTAACGACATATCGCGTTGGCTCTACTCGCGTGCCATGTTCCCGATTGCCGACATCATCAAACAACACCGATTTAATTCGCTTGAGGAGGCCCCGGCGGTTAAGCGGCTCTTCTTTGATCTCATTGTGAAGTATCGTAAGATGAAGAATCGCGGTGTGGTTGCCGAGTTTAAGAAGGACCGCTTCGACTACTATTCAAATTTTGCACGCATAGGGCAAGGGTCGCTTGGCGGTAAAGGCCGTGGCTTGGCGTTTATCGACTCGATTATCAAGAAACATCCAGAGTGTGATAACTTTATGGGTGCGTCAATCTCCATACCGCGCACCGTGGTGCTCTGTACCGACATTTTCGATGAGTTTATGGTTGATAACGACCTTTACCCGTTGGCGCTGAGTGATGCTCCGGATGAGGAGATTCTGAAGGCATTTCTTAACGGCAAACTGCCCGATAGGGTGCGTGACGACCTGTTGGCGCTCACCGAGGTGGTTGACCGTCCGTTGGCTGTTCGCAGCTCAAGCCTGTTGGAAGATTCCCATTATCAGCCGTTCGCCGGGGTGTATTCCACCTATATGATACCTCATGTTGATGACCCGGAGAAGATGCGTAAACTACTTGCCGATGCAATTAAAGGAGTGTATGCTTCGGTGTTCTATGCCGAGAGTAAGGCTTATATGACAGCCACTTCAAATGTAATCGACCAGGAAAAAATGGCGGTGATTATTCAGGAGGTGGCCGGTAGCGAGCATAACGGCTACTATTTCCCGTCGTTTGCCGGAGTTGGCCGTTCGCTCAACTATTATCCCATCAACGATGAATTGCCCGAGGAGGGTGTGGCTGAGGTCGCTATCGGTTTGGGCAAATATATTGTGGATGGCGGTCGTGCATTGCGGTTCTCTCCGAAGTATCCGCAGAAAGTGTTGCAGACATCAACTCTTGATGCAGCGCTCCGCGACACACAGCGTGAAATGTATTGCTTGAATCTCAACGACACGGAGTCGAATTTCCGCGTGGATGACAGCTATAACCTTACGCGTGCCAGCGTGCAGGATTTCAAGAATACCGATGCTCTGCGCTATATGGTTTCGACCTACGATGTTAACGACCAGATGATGCGCGACACGGCCGAAGGCCCCGGGCGCAAGGTGGTGACTTTTGCCAACATCTTGCGTGATGGCGCATTCCCGTTGGCCGAGGCTGTGCACTTTATGCTCTCTGAGGGCCAGCAGGCCATGCAACGTCCTGTAGAGATTGAATTTGCCGGAAATATCGATAATGAAGGCACCCTGAAGGGGCGCATCTATTGGCTGCAGATTCGTCCGATTATCGACCGCAAGGATGATGTTGACGACACATTAATGCATCTGCCCGACAAAGAACTGATTTTACGCAGCACGGCAGCTCTTGGCCATGGCACCACCGATAATGTGCGTAAAATTCTATATGTGCGCCCCGACAAATTCTCATCGTTGAAAACTCCGCAGATTGCTGCCGAGATTGCCGAGATTAACAAACAATTTGTGGCGCGTGATGAAGGGTATGTGCTCATTGGTCCCGGACGTTGGGGCTCAAGCGACAACGCCCTCGGCATCCCCGTGAAATGGGCTGATATTGCAGCAGCACGCATTGTGGTGGAAACCTCGCTTGAAAACTACCGCATTGAACCGAGTCAAGGCACCCACTTCTTCCAAAATCTAACATCGTTTGGCGTGGGTTACTTTACCGTAAATCCTTATGGCAAAGATGACTACCTCGATAATGCATATCTCGATAGCTGTGAAGCAGAGTGCGAAACCGAGCATCTGCGTCTCATCGCATTCAATGATCCGATTGTGATTGGTATTGATGGCAAAAAGGGGCTCGGGGTGGTGAAAAAGCCCGGCGTGTAGAAACGAATTTGCAATCCAAAAGCTTGACGAGGCGGAATTAATTTCGGTTAATTCCGCCTCGCTGTATGTGGACTAAATTAAAAAAATGTGAATAAAGTTTGAACAATTCCCGCTGACAATTTGTTTACACTGTATCTACACCTGAAAAAATAGGGCTGACCTGAAATCTCGTGAGCTTTACCAAGTGAAGATGCTATATGAACAGAACTCTATATCCTGCCTCTCGTCTCTAAATTATAGGTTATCAGCGCAGTGTCTTGAATGAGTTGTTGACATTTTGTCACAATAAATTTGATACATCGAGCAATTTTATCAGTCGACATTTCTCCAAACGAACGCATTACTTTTTTTGCTCGCAAAAGCATTCTTTAACGCATTTATCATTGTTGATTCGAAGACTGTAAGCACTATAATCAAGTAAGCGATCCTACGCATAAGTCTCGCTCTCCACAGTTCCCCTACCTACATCAGAAGCATAAACCGCTGATGGCTGTTAACAGGTGACTAAATCGGATGCATAGAGGTAACATTGCTATCTGCCGCATTCCACGACAAATAACAACACAACTGCATTAGCACCCGTGTGTGTCTATGCATTCCAAGAGATAGAATAAGAATGTTAACACGTAAAATCATATCACACCACATAACGAAGAAGCACGGCAGTTGCTTATCGGCTTGCTTGCTGATTTTGGTCAGCAGTTTCTTCTTCACACTCTCGGCGCGAGAGGTGAGGGTAGAGCAGTCAGATAGTCTGGCGTTTCACTTCAGATGTGCTCTTTGGGATATTGATCAAGCGGTGAGCAGCAATCGTCAACAATTAGAACATTTACAATCACTGATAAAACGGATGGGTGACGAGGCGCCCGACACCATTCACATCACTTTGTGTGGGTCGGCATCGCCCGAAGGTAAGGCATCCTACAATGTCACCCTCTCACGCCGTCGTGCGGAAAGTGTTGAACGCATTTTGCGCGAACGTTTGGGCATTGATGGTGTGATTTACGATATAACCTGGATCGGCGATAACTGGAACGATTTGCGCCGATTGGTTGAGGAATCGGATATAATGGCGAGAGCGGAGGTTCTTGACATTTTCACTGCAACAGAAGGTGATGCCACCGGTGAACGGCGAAAGCGTTTAATGATGAGTATCAATGGCGGTAAAACGTGGCGAGAACTCAACCGATCCTTCTTTCCGCAGTTGCGTAAGGTCGACATTATTGTCAGCTACGGAGAGACTCGAACGGTAAGCGACGAACCAACAACACCGATTGTCTTCGACGAGCCACTTGATGCCGATGAAGTGGTTGAAGCTCCCTCAGATGCTATTGAACCGGTGGCGGTTGCACCGATAGCGGTGCCCGTTGAGAAACATTCCGGAGGGAAGTTTCTGATGTTATTGAAAACGAATATGCTGTATGATGTGTTGGCTGTGCCAAACATTGGCGTTGAGTTCCCTTTGCCTAAGCATTTCAGTGTGGGTGCCGACTGGGCATACGCATGGTGGAAAACCGACACATATCACCGCTATTGGCGCACTTACGGTGGCGACCTCTTCGCTCGCAAGTGGCTGGGAAACGGTGAAACATCGTGCACAGGGCACCACATAGGTCTCTACGGTGGCATTGTCACTTACGACTTTGAGTTGGGTGGCCGTGGCTATCTCGGCGATAAGTGGAGCTATGATTTCGGCGTTGAGTATGGCTATTCGTTGAGTATTGCACATCGCTTGAATATCGACTTCAATTTGGGAGTCGGTTATTTAGGCGGAATATATAAGGAATATCTCCCTATTGATAACCACTATGTGTGGCAATCAACAAAGCGCAGGCATTGGATAGGGCCTACGAAGGTGGAGATATCACTGGTTTATTTTATCGGTAATGCCTACCGCTCTGCAAGGAAAGGAGGTGGCCGATGAGCCGAATCAGTTTTACATTAGCCCTTGGCTTAGCCGCTGTGGCTGCTTTAACAACATCGTGTGAACATAAAGAGTTGTGTTACACCCATCCACACACAGGCGTTGTGAGGGTCGAGTTTGATTGGACCGATGCTCCCGAGGCCGATGTGGCAACAATGACAATCTGTTTTTATAACGCCGAGACCGGTGCGTTGACGAAGGTGTGTTATGCTGATGCGCAAAATGGCATGGATGTTCCTCTTGCTAACGGCACATACAGTGTGATCACCTACAACAGTAACTCCGATGCGGTGTATGCTGAGGATATCGACAACTTCGATACTCACTACCTTACCACTCGTCAAGGTTCGATGACCGAGCCGAGTGCCGGATATTCCGATTCGAAGTCCGACAATGTGCCCCGGGTGCCAAGCGCTGCCGATGAGCAGGTGAGGATTACGGCTGACCAAATGTGGGGTTGTTCGCAAACCGACATTGAGGTCATGGTAGCTGAAGGTGAAGTGCAAATCATAACGTTAACTCCCTACGAATTAACTTGCACTTACACTTATGAGATTCGTAATGTGGAGAATCTGGCGAGTGTGGTGCGCATGAATGCAGCGCTGACCGGTATGAGTGGAGCTCTCTATCCCTCAACCGACATGGTGGATGAGGCTCCGGTCACATTGCCGTTAACCTCGGAATGGAGTGGAAACACAATTTACGGGAAGTTTTACACCTTCGGGCACAACGAAAGTAATAACACACGTAAATTTCTGACACTCTATGTGTGGAGCACCGATGGAGCGCAACACAGTTATGGCACAACAGGCAACGATGCGTTGTTTGACGTGACAGAGCAGGTGGTAAATGCTCCCGATCCACACAATGTTCACATCGTGATTGACGGTTTGGTGCTCTACAAAGCTGACCCATCGGCAAGTGACGGAGGTTTTCAGGTGTCGGTTGACGATTGGGATGATGAAAATCACGACATACACATGTAACTCACTATACAACAACAAACTAAACATAAGTATAATTAATAACCAATGTAATTTAAAATTTATGAAAAAGACAACAATTTTCAGCACACTGTTCATGGCCGCTATGTCACTGCTGGTGGTAAGTGCATGCTCAAATGATGAAACCGTAGAAGTTAGAGACACTGCAGCAAATAAGATTGCATATAGTGTAGCTACAAACACACTTTCGCGTGCTGCAGCTATCTACAGCAACAGTAACATCCCATCGAGTATGTATGTTTGGGCAACTTACAATCCTTCCGACGCAGCCAGTTCCTATCTGGTTTACTTCTCCAACGACACAGTGAAAACCACGGTTACGAATGGCGTTGCCACCGGTACAGGCTCGCAGTATTGGCCCAACTCCGGTAAGTTGAATTTCTTTGCTCTTAGTGGTATCGCAACCGCTCCAACCGGCGAGAATTGGCATTGGGGCGATACATACAAAACTCCGTCGTTTAACTACACCCTGAAGGAGAAGGTCGCTGAGCAAGAGGATTTGCTTTACGCTGTGGCTGCGCAGCAAGCGAAACCTACAACCGAGGGTAGCAATGTGGCATTGAACTTCCGCCATGCACTGGCTCAAGTAGATTTTAAGGTGAAAGTCACACACCCCGATTTGTATGTGGTGGTTAAGTCAATTTCTGTCAACAATGTGAACACCAACGGCACATTTATTTTGCCTGAAAACACCACAACGGCCGGAATTGATAGTAGTCACAAGGATTATGACAGCAACGATGTTATCGGCAAGTGGAACGTGCGTCAAGGTCATGGTAAATACACTACGTCGTTTGTAGCCTCCGGTGACACTAATTGGGGTGTAACTTTGGGCTCCGGCAGCAATGAAACTAATGAGGCCTCAGCTAAGGATCAAATGATGCTTATCCCGGGCACCTATGGTGATTATGCTTTGGAGGGTGGTAAGACTCCGACAGATGAGAGCGTTTATATTTCGCTTGTCTGCAAAATTTATCACAAAGTTAGTGGCACTAACACAGAATCAGGTGATATAGATTCTACTCTCGGTGTGCTGCTTTGGGATGGCAGTAAGAGCAGTAAGACCGGTGCCGAAGCCGGAACTGAAAGAGAAATTTATATCCCGGCTAAATTGAATTGGACGGTAGGTCGTAAATACACCTACACTATCATCTTCGGTGGCGACAGCCATGCAGGATGGGATGGTGACGATCCTACAAATAAGGTTCTCTTCCCGATTTCTTATCAATCAACTGTTGACAACTGGATTGAAACAACCGGTGACGACTATCAGGTAAAAATGTAATCACGAGAACGCTTATATAGATTGTGATTAATTGTTATATTTTTATCCGGATGTAGGGGCGTGTATGGCGCCCCTACATTTCCCGAAAAACCTAATGCATGATGCTGAAATTTAGTACCGATACGTATATTATTGAACTGTTTGCAATGGTCGCAGCAATTGCCTTGCCATCGTGCAACGATGAGTTAGAACCGGTGCATGCCGACAGCAATTGCATCCGATTTGCTGTGGACTTGTCGTCGGAGGTCAAGAGCCGTGGCGATGATTCGGCTACGCATTATTCGGCTATTTCCGATGATGCTCAACAATTGTTTGCTTTTGCTTCGGAGGAGCCTATTACCGCTAACACAAATGAATCGTATAGTCGCAATGATAGCGAACAGTCGTCATCGTCGGTAGTTGAGGCAGATAATAAGGTTTACGTTCATGCTTATATGTATGCCGGCTCGGGCGAATGGGCCGACAATTTCGGCATGTCAGAACTATACATCTCAAGTGAGGTATCACGGTCCGGCTCAACGAGCGAATGGAGCACTTCTACCGAATATTTCTGGCCGGGCTCTGATTACTCCATGAAATTTTTTGCTCATGCACCGATAAACTCCGGCACTATCAATATTTCCAAGCACTGGCCACACATCATTTATAATTGTTTGGAGCAGAACAACGACCTGATTATCGCTTCCGAAACTGTTAATGCCGATAATGATGAGGCGTATGACGATTTCTTGCCCGGCGATTATCACAAGTGTGTGAATCTGCACTTCTATCACGCTTTAACTTCGGTGAAAATCACTCTATCTGACGATTTGGAAAGCCGTGTGGCATCAGTGGCTATTGAGAATGTGCATTGCGCGGGAAAACATGAGTTTGGCGGTGATGAGTGGACTTATTACTCGCCCGAAGGTGAAAAGTATGCCTTGGAATCGGTGGAAATGAATGTGGGTGAGCCTCACATGATGATTCCTCAAACGCTTGACTCAACGGCAAAAATTGTTGTTACATTCACCGATGGTTCCACAAAGGAGCTGAGTCTCGCTAATGCGCGCTGGCGTATGGGGCGCAGTGTGGTTTATCGCATTAGTGATGACAAAACTTTTACGGAGTGGATTTGTGACCTGCCCGACGACTTGACCGTGAGCTGGATGGGTGGCAATATCACCGAGGAGTTGAGAAGCTATGTGAGAATGCTTTATGAGAATGAATCGGGTGAAATAGTCGAAAAAATTGATGCTGCACCATGGTCGGCAACAGTGCTCGGCAATAATCACACATGGTTGCACTTGTCAGCGGCGACAGGTGTCGGTAATGCCGATGCATACGAGCCGTTGCAATTTTCGATGGATTCCTCGCCTTACACCTATTCAAATCCACGTAACGAACGTTTGAAGCAGGCTCAGCCGGTGTCGGGTGTCTACGACCTGTCGACCGATGGCGGCACTACGGCACGCACCACGGCAAACTGTTATTTGGTGAATGCCCCAGGCACATATCAACTTCCGTTAGTGTTTGGCAATGCAATTGTTGATGGCGAAACCAACACCATTGCCTATAAACCGTCGACTGTGAACGGTAGCGGTAGTAAACTTAGTGAGTTTAAGGATTTTCGGCGTGGGTCAATCTCAACTCCATACATATATAATCAGACGGGCAACGTGCCATACGATGCTATTCTCTGTTGGCAGGATGCGCCTGATTTGTTGACTGATGTGACACTTGATGCCGACAAGCAGAATCTGCAATTCACGGTGCAGCAGTCAACCATTCAGCAAGGCAATGCATTGGTCGCCGTGAGAAATGCTTCGAAGGTTATTTTGTGGAGCTGGCACATCTGGGTCACCGATTATGTGCTTGGCTCGGAACTGAGCAGCGTGAGCAACAACGGTGTACCGGATAACCCGAATGCAACAGCTACGACCAGTGATTTTATGCCGTTTAATATCGGCATGTGTGATGAGGGTACATATAGCTACGATGAGCGCTCGGCAACTATCGCTGTTACGCAGAGCTATTGCGGTGAAACACGTACTCACACGTTTGAAGTTACGCAGCGTGAACATGTGTTCCATCCGATAACCAACACTTATTATCAGTGGGGGCGTAAGGACCCGATGCTCCCCGGGTATATGGTGGAGGATGGAAGTTCCTACGATCCGATTACTGAATATTATCAGCTGGTGGTGACGAATAAGGAGCAGTATTACAGCGATGAGGCGTATAAGTACACCTCGTTGCCAACGTCGCAGGCTTGGGATGGCACACAATCTAAATATGTTACGGCCGATTTGGCTACCGCTATCCAGAACCCGATGGTGTTCTTTACCGGCAGTTCAAACTGGTGCAACTGGTTCCCTGTAAATTTGTGGAATGCAAGCAACAGTGGCGATGTGCACAAAACGGTTTATGACCCAAGTCCGAAGGGTTTCTGCATCCCGTCGGCAAAAGTGTTCACCGGTTTTACCAACGATGGCACAAATGTGAGAGTGTCGCTGTTGGATGAAGGTACGGTGGAAGATGCCTTTAACAATCGAATTAACACGTACATTCGCTCGAAGGATGATTTTGTCAGAAACTTCGGCTTTACATTCTATTGCCGTGTGATGCCGAGCGAAGGAGCGTATAACTCAACCGGTGGCACAACTCATTTCCCGGTGATAGGTTATCGTCCGGGTGATGGTAGCTCAAGCACACCGTTAGAGGCCGGAAAACTCAGCTACACATGGTCGTGTAACCCCGATGCAAGCAAAAGTAGTGCGTGGTATATGGTGTTTGGCATCTCTGAAGAATATCTCGACCTCATTCCGCGCACCTTGGGTGGCACGGATAACACACTTCCCGTGAATCTTGCAAACGGCTTCTCGGTGCGCCCCATTCGCGAATATTGATATGTCTATCCAATCGCCGGCCGTATAAATTAAGTGCAACCGCCTGTGAGTTGGGCGGTTGCACTTAATTTGTATCCCCGTGGGGAGTCGAACCCCAATCGTTGGAACCGGAATCCAAAATTCTATCCATTGAACTACGGAGACATTTCCGGTTGGAAGAGTCGGTATCGCAGTGGCGGATGTCTTGTCGAGCCGACCGCCTCGCGTGTCGCTTTCCTATATGCAAAGGTAACGATTTATTTGCAAATAGGGGCTATTTTGACTTGGATTTTGAAGTTTTATTTTGGTCGGCTGTGGTTTTATACACTGTTGAGCGATAGGTTGAGGCATTTTGTAGATGCGTTTTATAATCAACCGTAAAGTCGTGATAACCTGAGCCATCAGGGCGCGCGCACATGTAAATGTAGTTGTGACTCGGTGCATTAAGCACGGCATCAATGGTGGCAGCCTCCGGCAGACGAATCACACCGGGTGGCAAGCCCGGATTTTTATAGGTGTTATATGGCGAGTTTACGGCAAGCATCTCACCGGTGATGCGTCGTGCTGTCGGGTCTCCGTAGGCGAATTTCACTGTCGGGTCGGCCTGCAGTTTCATTCCTTTTTGCAGTCGGTTAAGGTATAGCCGGGCAATCTTGGGTCGTTCATCGCGTCGGTTTGACTCCTCCTCTACAATCGATGCGAGTACACTTACCTGCATCGGCGTTAAGCCGAGTGCCTTGGCTTTTGCAAGGCGTGTGTCGTCCCACAATTTATGGTAATTTTGGCGAATTTTGTTGATGACCTCACCGGGGGTTGCGGTCCAATACAATTCGTAGGTGTCGGGTAGGAACTGTGTAGTCAGCGCTTCTGATGAGATGGTGTCGGCAATTGCAACGTTTGTGGCTTCTGCCAAAAAGTCCTCTTTCGAGAAGTCCATGCGGTCGGCTATCAGTTCGGCTAACTGATCAAATTTTCTAACGTTATTAAATGTAACATCTACCGGTGTTTGTCGGCCTTGCCCCAATCTGCGAGCTATGCGCCAAGCCGGGTCGCCCGGTTCAATGCGGTAGGCTCCGTGGGCATTTTTCACATCACCACTCCAAAGTTTAATCACTTTGCCACCAAAACTGTTACCCAATGCCGATATGATTGAGTCGTTGGCATCTTTGGGGGTTGCTGTTGCCGGTATCTTAATCCACACGGCATTGTCACCCTTATATCGAGAGGTGATTGAGGCATATTGCCACGCAAAGAAGATTACTACCAGTGCGCTGACAATAAGCATGATTTGTTTCTTGGAGAGCGAAATGCCTTTGCCGGCTTTTCGTTTTTTCGCCGGATGTTTAATTGCTTTTCTCATCAGTTTCGTTGAAATTGACTGCAAATTTACAAAAACTCCCTCACTCGGCAATCTCACTATCTAACTTTCGAGAGCCTTATTTTTGAGTGGTAGAGGGGGAAATTGAGGGTGAGAATGGCATTGTCGGTGATGTCGGCGGTGGTTTCATCGCCCATCGACTCCATCATGGCATCGTACCAGAGAAGGGTGTAATGGTTCTCAAAGATGGTGCTGTAGAGTCCACCTTTAAGCATTCCGGTGTGCCATTGGCTGTTGTTCACCGTTGCTCCGTTGAGTAAAACAATGTCGTAGAGCAGCGGCTCATCGGTCTCCGACTCTGTGTATATCGGGTAGTGAATAACTCCGTGTGGGATAACGGCAAGTGTGTATTTGCCTCCAAGCTCGGCCCAACGTGAGTCGGTGTCGCGGTCGAGAAATTGCCACTTCGCGATTATTGATGTGTTGGCATTGCCGAGCAATTGGTTGAGGGTGTCGTTGCTGTAATCAATGGGGGCGAGCAGTTGTGCCGGTGAGGCCTCGGCTTGCCATGCAAGGTAGTTGATTGAGAGTTTTTTGTTTGTAACGATTTGCATTGCCACAGCGTGGTCGGGCAGTTTGGAATGGCCGGCATAGACAGTGCGTTTGTCGCCGATGCTAAATGATATATCACCGTGGCGTGTGTCGATACACAGCGTATTGGCCCCGCTATAAAGGTTCATGCTTTGCGAGAAATCGTTGTGGAATAGTTCGATTTGTTGGCCTGTGGGTGAGATGGAATCAATTGTGAACCGTAGGTAGCGTCGGTCAAAGCTGTCGCCGAGGTTTTCGTTGCCCCATTTGATTGATGCGCACATGAGTGGATTGCTGATGCTGTCGAGCCACATCACGCCCCACGTGGCCTTACCCACTCCGTTGCTATTGCGATTACCTGCGATTGCTGCGCGTATTTCAACGGTGCAACGGCCTAAACCACATTCCGGTGCAATGATTTTGGCCTCATCGGCATTGAGTGTGATGTCGCGCAAAACATTGCTGTCGGCCATGCAAATGTGGCTGATTATGGCGAGTAAAATGGCGCTGAGTGTTGCGCGGAGGTTGAGAGGATACATATATGTGAAATGTTTGGTTATGTGAAATGGGCTTAGACGGTGTGTGGCTTGTGCCGAATAAGTGAGAGTGGCTACTCCTCTTTGGCAGCGTTGTAAAGCTGGGTGCAGCGTTCAACAAATTCATCGGTCGGCAGGTCGTAGGGGAGCCAATTGATGTGGAACCCGCGTCGTTCCATGCCTCTAAACCAAGTCATTTGTCGTTTGGCAAATTGGTGAATGGCTATTTCAAGGTCGTTTCGCATCTGCTCAAAACTGATAGCGCCTGTCACATAGAGCGTTACAAATTTATATTCCAGACCATAATAGATGAGGTCTTCGGGCTTAATGCCTGATGCAAGCAGTCGTTCCACCTCGTTGGTCATCCCCTCGGCCATGCGAGCGTCAAGCCGTTCGGTTATGCGACGGCGACGGCTTTCGCGGTCAATATCAACACCTATAATCACTGCATGACGTGGCTGCGGCGCTTTTACACCTGCGGCAGCCTCCGGGTGCTCACGATAGTAGGTCTGTATTTCGATGGCTCGGATGGCTCTCTTTTCGGTGTCGAGGTCGGTGACGTTGTGAAGGCTTTTCATCCCCTCCAATATGGTTTTCAGTTCGTCGAGAGATTTCCCGGTGAGCGATTGGCGCAGTTCCGGATTTTCCGGCACCTCGGGTAGCGACATCCCTTTTAGCAACGACTCTACGTAAAGCCCGGTACCACCACACACCACCGGAGTGCGTCCACGTGCCACTATGTTGTCGATGGCTCGTGAAGCATCGCTGAGATACTGAAACAGATTATATTTTTCCCCGGCAGCAGCGATGTCGATAAGGTGATAAGGCACATCACCATATTCGTCCAGGTCTTTACCACTCCCCACATCCATACCGCGATACACTTGGCGTGAATCGCCGCTAATGATTTCTCCGTTAAGGGCTTTGGCCACATCAACAGCCCTCCGTGTCTTCCCGGAGGCTGTGGGGCCAACAATTGCTAAAATCGGGGTGCTCATATTTGTCGTTTTATGCAGGGTGTGCGTTATTGAGGTTGTGTTATGCGAATTGGCTACACGTGAAGCGTGTGGGGGAACAGTTTGCGCACGCGATAGCCGAAACTGTCTTCGTTGAAATCGGCAACGTTCAGCCAGGTGCTGTCGTTGAAGTCAACATCCCATTCACGTATTTTGCGTAGTTTGAATGAGGGATAATAGTGCTTGACCGGATAACGTCGACGGCCGTTGCTGTCGTAGGTTTTCCAGGCCATTGCTATCTTGTAGGCTCGTGCAAATTCTGCTGCAAAGTCGCGATAGAGTTTGCTGTCAGTCGACAGTTGGCATAGGTTGGCCCACGATACCCATGTGCCTTCAGGTGCGAATCGCGCAATGTCAGCAGGGTTATCCACAAATGCAAAGTAGTGGAATATGTTGTGGTAGGTCACCTCATCGAGGCTCGAATAGAAGCGCTTGATTTCCACGTTGGTGATGCCTGTGATGTGCTTAAACTCTCTGTCGGCTGTTATTATATCTTCGCGCTCGTGATAGTGGGTGGTTATTATCACAGGTGTGTCGTAGAGATCATCGTGAGGCATCTCATCGAGTGGCTGTTTGCCGGTTTTCGGCAGCGAGATAAACACTTTGTCGTCGTGCAAGATGATGTAGCGCATGGTCGATTCTCCGGGGTGTTCCACCCAATGTGCTTCATCGTTTTGACAGTAAACCACCCAAAGTGTGTAATATTTTATGCCGAGGAAGATGAGCGATGCCGCATACATGGCCATCGGTAGCCAAACAAAGAAAAATCGGTCTGATTGGTCAAGGTTGATGTTGGTGTAGTTGCCCATATAGTACAGCCAATCAACAATGCTAATCAACAGTGACAGCAGGAATAACAATCGGGTTTGGTAGCGCCACTCTTTTGAGTAGAGCATCCCGGCAAAGCCGTGTTCAATCACATTGCCGTAGATGTAGTGGCAGTTGCGACACACTTTCACGTGTCGTTTGCGCATGAGATTACGCAGTGTCACCAGGGTGGCCACCGGGGCGGTGATAAGTATGCCTAACACAGGAGTTTCAAGTGTAAACTCCTGGCCTGTGGGCGCATAGAAACTGTGTCGGCGCACGGTAAGGTAGATGATTACCAACACCACGCCGGTGACTATCATCACCGAGGATATTTCGTGAATCAAACGAGTGCACGATGGCACTTGGCGCTGACACAACTCAGCCTTATACCATTGCAACATCACGTAGAAAAGCAGGTTAACCGGGGCAAGCCATTGCGCAGGCACAATCGGCGCCATCGAGGCGAGGAGCGTGAGTAATCCCACTGCTATCGCCCAATTGCGCCACAATCCGAAGATTGCTATCGACATGCCTTCGCGGCGTTGGTGTGCCCTAAACATTCAGATACCCTCCTTTTCGATGTGTGTAAGGTGGCTAAATAACGTGTTGAGTTACAAATTGGTTTTGAAATATTCAATCATTCTGCCGTAGACAAGAGCTCGTGCATCACAGCCGTTGATTGAATGGTTCATGTTGGGGAAGAGGAACATATCGCAGTATTTGTCGGCGGCCTGGAGTGCTGAGATAAACTCCATGGTGTTTGACAGATGCACGTTGTCGTCGGCTGTACCGGCCATTATCAGCAGGTTGCAATTGAAATTCTTTGCACGAGCTGTGGGGGCTCCGTTGTCGTAGCCGTCGGCATTCTGTTGCGGGGTGAGCATATAGCGCTCGGTGTAAACGGTGTCGTAGTAGCGCCATGAGGTCACCGGGGCAATTGCAACGGCAGCCTTGTATTGGCTCTTGGTGTCGGTAACGCTCATCAATGTTTCATAACCGCCATAGCTCCATCCGGCAATGCCGATGCGGTTGCTGTCGACAAACGGAAGTGTGGCGGCATATTTTGCTGCGTTAAGTTGGTCGATTGTTTCGTAGTAGCCGAGACGCTTGTAAACAATGTCTTGGAAGGCATTTCCGCGTCCGCCTGTGCCTCGACCGTCAACACAAATCACCACAAAGCCTTGCTGTGCGGCATAGTAGTCCCAATCCATGTGCCAGCGGTTGGTAACCTCCTGTGAGCCCGGACCGCTGTATTGCCACATGATAACGGGATATTTCTTTGAGGCGCTGAAGTTTGCGGGCTTGATTATGTAGCCGTTGAGTTCGTTGTTATCCGACTGCATCGTGAAGAATTCCTTTTGCGGGATGTTGGTGTAGCGTGATGCATAGTCGGCGTTGTTCTCCAACTCGCGCAGTTTCTTCGCCTTGTTGGAGTAGAGGGTGTAGACCGGTGGCGTGGTGGCATTGCTGTAGTTCACGATGTAGTAGTTGTGATTGCCGGTGAACGATGCCGATGCCCAACCGCTTTCGGTGGTCAGTGTCTCAAGTTTCTTGCCGGTTTTGTCAATGCGATATACGGCGCGATTGATTGCGTTGGTTGGTGCTGCGATGACATCGGCCGACGGCACGGCCTGGTAGTAGGTGTAGCCGGCTGCATCTTCGCCATACACGGCAGTGACGTTGTGGCTTGCCGATGTGAGTTGGCGTAGCAGTTGGCCATTGTAGGAGTACTTATAGGCTTGACTGATGCCTTTGCGGTCGGAAATTACAGTGAAACCGTCGGCGCTGAAGTCAATGGCCTCGTAGGTGCTCGGGTTGAGCCATGCTGAGGATTGCTCTACCAGGATTGACTTTGAAACCGTTGATTTCGGATTTGCCGAATACACTTCCATGCGGTTTTGATCGCGGTTAAGGGTGACAATCATCAGTGCCGATGTGTCGGTTGTGCCACCAAAGGCAATGCGCGGAATGTATTCTATATTTTTGTCGGCGAGGGGTATCTCTTTGATTTTGCGGTTGTCAACATCATAGCTGTGTACCGATACCACCGAGTTCGGCTTGCCGGCTACCGGGTATTTGTAGCTAAATGTGCCGGGATAGAGCGCGTAGTCGCTGTTCTCCTCACACCAACCTTCGTAGAGCGGGAATGAGAATTTGGGTACATCTGTTTCGTTGAAACGCAGGTAGCAGAGTGTTGAGCAATCGTCTGACCAGGTCATCGCTCCGGTCATTTCAAACTCCTCCTCGTAGGTCCAATCGGCAATACCGTTAATCACGGCATCTTTTTTGCCATCGGTCGTGACCTGAACCTCCGAATCGTAGTCGATTTTTTTGATGTAGATGTTGTTCTCGGCAACGAATGCAACCATGCGGCTGTCGGGCGAGAACAATGGCGATTGTTGCGCGCTGAAGGTTTTTGAAAGTGGTCGCAGAATGTTGCGTTTGATTTCAAACACATAGTACGCGGCAGTGAACGAACGGCGATACACTGCCTGGCGTGCGTTGTAAATCAACAGCTTTGAGCCGTCGGGGCTGATTGAGAAGTCCTCAACGGTGTTAATGCTTGCTTCGCGAGTGTGTGTGGCGTCAAACACAGTCTCGATTTCCTTGCCGGTAGCGGTCTCGTATTTCACAATCTTTGTGCCGGCATCGGATAGACGCAGGAAGCTTTCGCCATCAGGCATAAACGCCATTTTCCCCGGTGTGGCGACAGCGTTTTCGGGGTACACATATTTCGCAATTGCGTTAACGTTAATCGATGCGTTGGCGGCAGTTGCAGAGAGAGTGCCGCCGGCAAATAGTAGTGCAACAGCAAGTGCTGTGTGCATATAACCGGATTTATTCATAGTGCTTATTTACCTTACCACAATGACATTTGAGCCGGATTCTCGGGAGCATTTTTCCTCGCCGGTTCTTTGTAGCCGAAGTCATTCTCATCTGAGCTGTCCTTCGTGCCGTTCTTCCCGGTAGGAGGTGTTGCAATGAGCCAATCGGTGTCCTCAAGTGTGTCGTCGATTGCGGATATTGTTACTTTTGCTTTTTTATGTCTCTTTTTCTTGCCGGTGGGCTCGGACGTGTCGCCATAGCTGCCCTCGGCCGGTAGTGTTTCAAAGGCAGACCCGGAGGCGATGGCATCATCGTCGCTGAACAGGCTGTAGCCGATAGGCTCGCTTATCTCCTCAATTTTCTTCTGCCCGTGTTTGAGCCGATCGATTTCAGAATGCAGTGCGCTTTCCGATTGTGCGTGCTCATAGAGGTTATTCTCAATGGTCTTACGCAGTGAGTCGGTCATATCTTCCAAGTGGCGTATTGCTTCCTCTTTCGCTTTTATGATGTCGGCCGATTCATCTCTCTCGGTTTCCAGCTGATGAATCTGCTGATTTTTGGCTGCAATTTCGTCTTTGAGCTTGTGTAGATAGGCTTCGTTGTTCTTGCGAGCCTTTTCCAACACGTCAAGTTGTTGGCTCATCTCCTCAACAACTTCAAGGCTTTCCATGCTTTCTTGTAGTTTGGCTACGGTTGACTGGTATTCCACCTGCAGAGCGGCATGTTCAGCTGTGAGCGATGCAAGGTTGGCTTTCATTGTGTCGAACGCACCTTTCGAGGCGGTGAGCTCGCCTGTAGTTTCGTTGTTTGAGTGTTCCAACTCCGCCACCTGTTGGCGTAGTGTGGCATTTTCGGCTTCCAAGGTCTCCACCTTTTTGGCTGCCTCTTGTGCTGATTTTACAGCCTCGGCGGTTTTACGATTCAAATCGGTTAGCATGGCATCGCCGAGGTCATCTTTAGCTTTCGATTGGTCGAGCGCTTTTCTGAGGTTTTCAATCTCCTGTTTTTGCGCTTTCGCTTCGGCAGTCAGTTCGTTGTTGACAGCGATTGCAACGCTGTATTCTTCCTCGTGGCTTTCGGCGGCTTTCTGCATTTCGCGCATCTCCTCCTCTTTCTTTTCAAGGGCGCTTTGCAGTTGTGATGCAGCGAGTGAACTGTCGGTGAGTTGTTTTTGAAGTGATTCTATCTCGCCGGTGAGTTCCACCAATTTTTCGGTAGCTTCAGCCGACTGTCCGTCAGCGCCTACCACTTGGGTAAGACGCAGCTTGTTGATGAGACTTTTATTTTCAAGCACATACTGCTCATTCTCGGCTTCGATTGAGGCCACCTGCTTTTCAAGTTCGTGTACACGTTCGCTGAGAGCACGTTTCTGTCGTTCGGCACTCAGTTGCTGTTTTTTTGCTTCCGACACACCTTCCTCCTCTTTGCTGGCCAATTGTTTCAATGACTCTATCTCGGCCAACAACTGTTGCCGTTCCTGCGCCCAACGGTTGTTGCAGCGCTGCTGTGCGTTGCTGCCGGCCTTTTCGAGATACTCTCGTGTTGAGGCCTCAAGGTGCTCGTAGAGGTATTTCTTTTGGGTTTCCGCGTCAACCGATTTCTGTAGAAATTCAGGCAGGGCTTCGTTGAACACTTTTATCACAGCATCGAAAATTTCGAGCGGTAGGGTGTCACCGGGCGCTGACGTTTCGCTGCCGTCAGTGGTGCTGTCGGTAGTGTCGGTTGCCATATCGTTGTTTGAATCGCTGATATGGGTGTTTGCTTCATTGCTGTCAGCGGTCGGCGCTTGAGTGTCCTTACGGTCACGAAGTGGGGTTACTCTGGCATCAATGCCTTCCAGTTCATCATCGTCATATTCAGTTTCGCCAAAGCCGAATGCCTGTTTGATAGATTTAAAAAAACTCATCGGTGTATAGCTGTGTTCTATGGTTCGGAAATGCTATGTTCTAATGGTTTTGAAATGCTAAAAATCAACAGACACTTCATCTGTTGCTCTGCATAACTCACTATCCAACAAAGTTAACAAATAATTTGCAAATCATGTTAATAGATTCCACAAAATTATTTGATACAGTTTCGCTACAGCATAACCTGCAGCGAAGCACGCACTGAAAAGGCTGCAGCACAAACTTCACTACAAAACTTATGGCAGAACAGCAGGACACGCCACAGCGTATTGTGTAATTTTGCAGAACAAAAATGCGTAAATACGCAAAAGAAGTGACTTATCAACGAAGCAAAGTGTTGTCACTTAGATTAAATTTTCCGGAATCTATACTTTAAGTGTAGATTCCGGAAAAATATTCAACTATCTTATTTGTCGTCTTGAAAAATAAAATGTTTTTATATTGGTATCTAATTGATATTGGAGTAATTAATTGTCCACTCTTTGTAACCGGT
>CAZDIC010000010.1:0-20586 GCA_964505395.1 uncultured Alistipes sp.
TTTAGAAAGAACTGTGTTTTTGTCCATTTCTTCGTAGCGGGTAAGAGCGGCGCTAACAACAGCGGCTACAGAACCTCTTTGTTTGTTGCAAAGGTCTTGAGCGGCAGCGATGTTGTTTGAAGCGAGACATTTCTTAACTTCAGCAACGAATTTGGTGATGTTACCATTACCTTTCGCGCTCTTAAGTGCGATACCACGTTCTACAGAGAGGGTGATAACGGTGAGGAAGAGAGTCTGAAGGATAGGCACGATGATACCGCCTTTGAAGATTGTACCGATAAGGTCGAGGGGGTGAGCTTTAGCAAACTCTTCCGGAGCGAACCACATTGATGCGCCGTCGTAACCTTCTGCATCGAAGTGAGAGGGGTTACCGCACACGAAAAGGAAAAAGCATACTGCTATAACAAAGCAGGCTACGATAATCAAAAATGCGTTTTTGACACCACGAACGTTGTGACCGGGTTTCAAAGTCGCGGAACTTTTAGCTGAATTAGGCTTTTGAGCTTCCATAATTTTTAATAGTTCTTTTTAATATAATTTGTTAATTAATGTTGGTTTATCAAACAATAACAGGCTTTTGGGGGAGAATCAAGGCTTTTGAGCCACTTCAGCAACGCGCAAGAAAGGCAACAGGCGGTTTCTCGAGCTCCGACTCATTCAGAGCTTGCCGCGATGATAAAGGAACTCATGGCTCTCAATCTATCGGCATTTTGCCACGACAGCTTACACTCTGTAAGCAGCCATAAGATCGGCTCCATACAATGTCAATGTGGTAGAAGATTCCTCAGCAAAAGCTAATCACAAAATTATCACTATAATTTTATATGACAAAATTTTTAGAGATGATTTTAAACATATTTTCCGTTGCTTGCATACTGTAAAAATCTCCGTTCTAACGCCTCAAGCCTCTGTTTTTTGCCATTTTCGATACACTTTGTGGACACATTGACACACATTGCATAAAACGCTCATAAAAACGGCATTTAGCTCACTATTTCCGCATAAAATAGCGCTTGAAAGTTGCAGAAACAGAGCCCTCGCAGCCATAGAATTTGATAGAATAACGAGAAAATTGCCAATTGCATATATTTTCGCGGATATAGCCGCCCACTTTTTGCACTCTTTAATAAGAAATGACAGAAATTATCACTACCTTTGCGAGCGGAAAGCGAATTGTGGAAAATTTTCCGTAATTTGATTTTCACTTGATAATCGACCCGTTGGGAGACTTTGTAATCAAAGCCTCTCATTGGTGCGTTAATCAGGTTAATGAGAGTGATAAAATTAACGGAGTTGCAGCGATTGGCGGATGACACTCACAGCTGTCGGTTTAAGTAGCTCCAAGTTAACACACTATACATTATCATTTCACAATAATAATGAGCATCGGGATAAAAGTAAAGAAAGGGCTCGACCTTCACTTGGAGGGCGCCGTAGCCAATCCGAGGCAAGTTGAAACAAAGACCTCTGCAACCGTAGCCATCATCCCCGACGACTTCGCGGGCATCACGCCCAAAATGGAAGTTGCCGAAGGTGACGCTGTGGTGGCCGGTCAGCCTCTATTCCACGACAAAGCTCACCCTGCCATCAAGGTAGTAAGCCCGGCAGCCGGCACAGTGAAGGCTGTGGTGCGTGGTGAGCGTCGTAAAATCTTAAGTGTTATCGTAGCCGTTGAATCGGAGGCATCAGCCACCTTCGCCACCGAAGGGGTGTTGACCGATGCCGCCAAGGCACGCGAGTTGTTGCTCAACTCCGGATTATGGGCCATGACAACCCAACGTCCGTATGCCGTGGTGCCTGCCGACAATGCCGAGCTGCGCGACATTTTTGTAACCGGCTTCGATTCGGCTCCGCTTGCCGAGAGCGCCGGTGAGTTTAGTGCAGAACAAACAAAGCAACTCGAGGCAGGTGTAAAACTGCTTGGATTGCTCACCTCGGGCAAGGTTTATGTGTCGCGTCGTGCCGCTCAGGCCATGCCCGACATCAAAGGCGCCGAGATGGTTGATGTTGAAGGCCCACACCCGGCAGGAAATGCCGGCACGGTCATTGCCGCCATTCGTCCTATAAATAAAGGTGAAACGGTGATGTGTCTTGACCTCGCCACCCTGCTCCGCATCGGAGCCACCGCGCTGACAGGCAAACTGCCGTGCCACACCACTGTGGCCCTCACCGGTTCGGAAGTAAAGCAACCGAAAATGCTCAACTGCCTTATCGGCTCGGAAATAGCAGCACTGATTGCCGGAGAACTTAACGACACCGGCAACCACAAACGCATCATCTCGGGTGATGTGTTGACCGGCATTGCCGTTTCAACCGACGGCTACCTGCGCAATCCCTACCAACAGATTACCGTAATACCTGAAGGCGACGACGTTGACGAGTTCATGGGTTGGGCATCAATCTCACCCAAAAAGATGAGTCAAAGCCGCTCGTTCCCCGGTCATTTCTTGTGTAAGAAACTGTTCCGCCCCGATGCACGTGTGTTGGGAGGCCGTCGCGCCATGATTATGAGCGGTGAATACGACAAGGTTATGCCGATGGATATTCTCCCCGAATATCTCATTAAAGCAATCCTCAGTCGCGACATTGACCGCATGGAGCAACTTGGCATCTATGAAGTGGCACCGGAAGATTTTGCTTTGGCAGAATATGTCGACACTTCAAAACTCGAATTACAGAAAATAGTGCGCGAAGGTCTCGACTATCTGCGCAAAGAACTTGAATAACTAACCGATTACTCACGCACTCACCATCTGTGATTGCCAACGGAATATGAAAGCATTAAAAAAATTATTAGACAAAGCGCGTCCGGCGTTCGAAGAGGGAGGAAAACTCCATGCATTCCGTTCGGTTTACGACGGCTTCGACACCTTCCTGTTCACCCCGAATGAGACATCGAAATCAGGGGTGCATATCCACGACAGCATCGACTCAAAGCGCACCATGATTATTGTAATCATAGCCCTGCTCCCCTGCTTGCTGTTTGGTATGTATAACACCGGTTACCAACACTGGTTGGCAACGGGCGCAACCGAATTCCCCTTCTGGTCACTATTCCTCTACGGCTTTTTGGCAGTGTTGCCACGCATAGTCGTGTCGTATGTTGTTGGTCTCGGCATTGAGTTTGCCGTGGCACAATGGCGCAAAGAGGAGATTCAAGAGGGCTTCCTGGTAACAGGTATTCTTATCCCGATGATTTGCCCGATTGAGACTCCGCTGTGGATGCTCGCCGTGGCCACCGCCTTCAGCGTTATCTTCGTAAAAGAGGTGTTTGGCGGCACAGGCTACAATATATTTAATGTGGCATTGGTAACCCGCGCATTCCTGTTCTTCGCTTATCCCGCCAAGATGAGCGGCGACAGTGTGTTTGTGGCACACAACTCAATTTGCGGTCTCGGCGACACTGTTGCCGATGGCTTCACCGGAGCCACCCCGCTCGGACAGATTGCCACCTCGGGTGCACAAAACGCATCTGACCTGGCTTCATCGCTCACCTCCGTGGCTCACGAACCACTGTCGACCATCGACATGTTCCTCGGCCTGATTCCCGGCTCGGTGGGTGAAACCTCAACACTCTGCATTCTCATCGGTGCAGCCATTCTGCTTGCCACAGGCATTGCAAGTTGGCGCATCATTCTCTCGGCCTTTGCAGGCGGTGCAGTGATGGCCTTCGTAGCCAACACATTTGCCACAGCCACCTACCCCGCATCGTTCCTTAGCGTAGCCGACCAACTTTGCTTGGGCGGATTTGCCTTTGCAGCCGTGTTTATGGCCACCGACCCGGTGACCTCATGCCGCACAAATGTGGGTAAATACATCTATGGCTTCCTGGTTGGTGTTATCGCCATCTTGATTCGCACCTACAACAACGGTTATCCCGAAGGAGCCATGTTGGCAGTGCTGCTGATGAACGCCTTTGCACCGCTCATCGACTACTGCGTGGTTGAAGCCAACGTGCGTCGCCGACTGAATCGCACCAAAGCTTAAGAGAGAGTTGACAATACCATTCAACAGATATTTCTATAACAACAATGATAAACAAGCAAAGCAACGTCTACACCATCATCTACATCACGGTGTTGGTGGCAATTGTCGGAGCAGCGTTGGCGCTCACCTCAATGTCGCTCAAAGACCGACAGAATGAGAATGCCGATGCCGACAAGATGAAGCAAATTCTGCAATCGGTTCACGTGGTCACCGAACGTGCAACGGTTGTTGAGGATTTTCACAAATATATCACCAAGACATTGGTTGTGAACGACAAGGGCGAAGAGGTCACCGGAGTTGACGCATTCACCATCAACGTGGCCACGGAAGCCAAGAAGGCAGCCGACCAACGTCAGTTGCCGGTTTATGTGTGCTCACTGCCCGACGCCGGAACAAAATACATTCTCCCGCTTGCCGGCATGGGCTTGTGGGGCCCGATTTGGGGCTATGTATCGCTCGACGAGGATGGCACCACCATCTACGGCGCATTCTTCGATCACCAAGGTGAAACCCCGGGCTTGGGTGCCGAAATCACCAAAACCCACTTCACCGATCAATTCGACGGCAAGCACATAGTGAAAGACGGCGAATTTCTCCCTGTCAGCGTAGTGAAAAAAGGTCAGGCGCCTGCCGGCAACGAAGACTATGTTGACGGCATTTCGGGCGGCACCATCACCTCAAAAGGTGTAAGTGCCATGCTCGCCGACTGCCTCACCCCCTATAAAGCATATCTTGAAACGCTTAGCAAATAAAAGTCATGGCAGAAAAAGTAACTAATAAGGATATTTTCTTTAATCCTTTTTCAAAAAACAACCCGGTGGTTGTGCAAGTGCTTGGCATCTGCTCATGCCTTGCAGTAACCGCTAAATTGGAGCCGGCATTGGTGATGGGCATCTCCGTAATTGCCGTGTTGGCTTTCTCAAATGTTATCATCTCACTCATCCGCAACACCATCCCCACCAACATCCGCATCATCGTGCAGTTGGTTGTTGTGGCTGCGCTGGTAATCATCGTTAACCAATTGTTGTTGGCCTTTGCCTACGATGTGAGCAAGCAGCTGTCGGTGTTCATCGGCTTGATTATTACCAACTGTATCCTCATGGGCCGTCTTGAGGCCTTTGCAATGGGCAACAAACCGTGGCCTTCGTTTCTCGACGGTGTGGGCAACGGTGTGGGCTACGCGCTCATCCTGATTATCGTGGGCTTCTTCCGCGAACTTCTCGGCAGCGGCACACTGTTGGGCTTCCAAGTAATCCCGCAGTCGTTCTACGATGCCGGCTATGCCAACAACGGTTTGATGATTCTGCCTCCGATGGCGCTCATCGTGGTGGCTTGCATCATCTGGGTACACCGCTCATATAACAAAGACCTTCAAGAGAAATAACATAACCTCTCTCGCATAACAACCCGATATGGAAAACTTTAATCTTTTCATCAGGTCGATATTTGTCGACAATATGGTGTTTGCCTACTTCCTTGGAATGTGCTCCTTCCTTGCCGTTTCAAAGAATGTGAAAACAGCATTCGGCCTTGGCATTGCCGTGACCTTCATGCTGGTAATCACCCTCCCCATTAACTACCTGCTTGAGAATTATGTGTTGCGCGAAGGTGCATTGAGTTGGCTTGGCGAAGATTTTGCCAACGTTGACTTGAGCTTCCTTTCGCTCATCATGTTCATCGCTGTAATTGCCTCCATGACACAGCTTGTGGAGATGGCGGTTGAAAAATATTCGCCCTCGCTCTACGCTTCACTCGGCATCTTCCTGCCGCTGATTGCCGTGAACTGCGCCATCCTCGGTGGCTCGCTCTTCATGCAGCAGCGCGATTTTGCCAACGTGTGGTCGGCCACCTGCGCCGGTGCCGGTTGGGGCCTTGGTTGGCTTCTCGCCATCACAGCCATTGCCGCCATTCGTGAGCGTGTGACCTCATATTCAAATGTTCCCGCACCGCTTCGCGGCATCGGCATAACATTTATTCTGTGTGCACTCATGGGCATCGCCTTCATGAGCTTCCTGGGTATAAAACTTTAATCGCAACGCGTTAAAAACTCAATATGTTAACACTCCAACTATCCCCCATGGGAGCCACGCTCCTTTCAGGAATCGGCATATTTTTGGTAATCACACTGTTGCTTGTCATCGTGCTGTTGGTTGCCAAACACTATCTCGTAAGTTCAGGCGAAGTTACCGTTACCATCAACGATGATAAGAAGGTGACAGTGGAATCGGGCCGCCCGTTGCTGTCGGCTCTCGCCACAAAAAATGTGTTTTTGCCGTCGGCTTGCGGTGGTAAAGGCAGTTGCGGACAGTGTAAGGTTCGCGTAACCGAAGGTGGCGGTGAGATTCTCCCCACCGAGGCTGTGCACTTCACCCGCAAGGAAATCAAAGAAAATTGGCGTTTGGCCTGCCAAGTGAAGGTTAAAAACGACATCGACATCAAGGTGCCCGCATCGGTGCTCGACATCAAGGAATATGAATGTACAGTGGTTTCAAACAAGAACGTTGCCACCTTCATCAAGGAATTCATCGTGGCACTGCCTGAAGGCGAACACATGAACTTCATTCCCGGTTCTTACGCACAGATTAAGATACCGACATTCTCAATGGACTACGACAAGGATATCGACAAAGAGTCAATCGGCGCCGAGTATTTGCCGGCATGGGAAAAATTCGGGCTCTTCGGGCTTAAATGCGTCAACAAAGAGGAAACCGTTCGTGCTTACTCTATGGCCAACTACCCCGCCGAGGGCGATCGCTTTATGCTCACAGTGCGCATAGCCACCCCACCGTTCAAACCGAAACCTGCAGTAGGCTTTATGGATGTGAACCCCGGTATCGCATCAAGCTACATCTTCACCCTCAAACCGGGCGACAAGGTTATCATGAGCGGCCCTTACGGCGACTTCCACCCCATCTTCGACTCAAAGGCAGAGATGATGTGGGTTGGTGGCGGTGCCGGTATGGCTCCGTTGCGTGCACAAATCATGCACATGACCAAGACACTCCACACCACCGACCGTGTTATGAACTACTTCTACGGCGCTCGCGCCCTCAACGAAGTGTTCTATCTCGACGACTTCCTGCAACTGGAGAAGGAGTTCCCCAACTTCAAGTTCCACCTGGCCCTCGACCGTCCCGACCCGGCAGCCGATGCAGCGGGCGTGAAATACACCGCAGGCTTCGTTCACCAGGTTATGTACGACACCTACCTCAAGAACCACGACGCACCTGAAGATATTGAATACTACATGTGCGGCCCCGGCCCGATGAGCAATGCAGTGAACAAGATGCTTGATTCACTGGGCGTTGACCCGTCGAGCATCCACTACGACAACTTTGGCGGCTAATAGCCCCACACCTCTGCGATAACTGAAACCGGGTCTCACCCTAAAATTTCAGGAACATTGATTACAATATCACAACATACCAACCTAAAAACGATGACCACATTCGGCATTTCTGCCGAATGTGGCCGTTTGGTTGAATACGACACCGTGGCCGACCTGCAACAACTCAATGCACAGGGATTGCTGCAAGGCGCATTGCCGCTTGGCGGTGGCAGCAATATGCTGTTCACCAAGCCCACATTCAACGATACGGTGATTCACTGCCGTAACAAACAATTTTCAATCGAGCGACACGAAGCGAACGGCACCGCCACAGTGGAGGTTGCCTCCGGATGTGTGCTCGACTCACTTTGTGACTACACCGCATCTCAAGGCCTTTGGGGCCTGGAGAACCTAAGCGGCATACCGGGCGAAATCGGAGGAGCCGCCGTGCAAAACGTTGGCGCTTACGGAGCCGAATTTGCCGATGTGGTTAAGCAGGTAACCTGCTTTTCACCGGCAAGAAACGAAATCGTGGTGCTCACCGGCGAGCAATGCCGCTATGCCTATCGCGATTCCATTTTCAAACATCTGCAAGCCGATGAAGCACTGATTGTTGTATCGGCAACCATCAAATTGTCGATTGCACCAAAACCGAACCTGCGTTATGCTGCATTGGCACACGCCTTTGCCAACACACCTGCCTCACAACTTACCCCCACCCTACTCCGCAACGAAGTGTTATCGCTGCGCCACAACAAACTTCCCGACCCGAAACAGGTTGGCAGCGCCGGTAGCTTTTTCAAAAACCCGGTGGTAAGCCTAAGCACACGGGAAGCCATTGAGCAACGCCTCGGCATCACCGTTCCCGGTCACGAAGCAGGCTTTGACCCAACCACAGGGGAACAGCTGATAAAACTCTCGGCAGCCTGGCTCATCGACAAATCGGGGTGCAAAAGTTTCAGCATCGGCGGTGCATCTCTTTGGCAGGACCAACCGTTAGTGTTGGTCAACACCAACGGAACTGCAACCGGAAGCGACATCCTTGCCCTTGAGCAAAAGATAATCGCCACAGTTAAACAAACCACCGGCGTGACCTTATCACCCGAGGTAATTCACATTTGACCCAACATAACCAGTTTATATTACCACCATAGTTTCACCCATGAGCTCATTTGTAATTGAAGGCGGCCACAAATTGTGTGGCGAAATCACCCCCAAAGGGGCAAAAAACGAAGCGCTGCAAGTTATCAGTGCAACACTGCTCACATCGGCTCCCGTCACCATCACCAATGTGCCGGAAATCAGCGATGTCAAAAATCTTATCAGCCTCCTGCAACAGATGGGGGTCAATGTCACCCGACATGAAAAAGGCACCTACACCTTCTGCGCCGAGAACATCGACCTCAACTACATCATGAGCCGTGATTTTGTGAAACGCTGCAGCGACCTGCGTGGCTCGGTGTTGGTTGTCGGCCCGCTATTGGGACGCTTCGGCAAAGCCTACTTCCCAAAGCCCGGTGGCGACAAAATCGGACGTCGCAAAGTTGATACCCACATCCAAGGTTTTATCAACCTCGGCGCCGAATATGAATATGACAATGAGAAGAAAGCCTACCTGCTGCAAGCACCTGTTGACGGCTTGCAAGGCACCTACATGCTGCTCGATGAAGCCTCTGTGACAGGCACGGCCAACATCTTGATGGCTGCAGCGTGCGCTCACGGCACTACTACCATCTACAACGCAGCGTGCGAACCTTACGTGCAACAGCTCTGCAAACTGCTGGAGAGCATGGGATATAAAATTGACGGCGTTGGGTCAAACCTACTGAAAATCTATGGCGCCGACTGGAAACATTCTCACAACAATGTTGCAATCAGCCACCACATCCTCCCCGACATGATTGAAGTGGGTAGCTTCATTGGCATGGCAGCCATCACACGCAGCTCCATCACCATTAAAAACGTGAGCTACGATAACCTCGGTATCATCCCCGAAAGCTTCCGTCGACTCGGCATCAAATTGGAGCAACGTGGCGACGACATCTACGTTCCGGCACAGGAAAGCTATGTAATTGAAACCTCGCTCGACGGGTCAATCATGAACATTGCCGATGCACCGTGGCCCGGACTGACACCCGACCTGCTCAGCGTGTTGCTCGTTGTGGCAACACAGTGCAAAGGTTCGGTGTTGATTCATCAAAAAATTTTTGAGATCCGATTGTTTTTCGTTGACGCACTCATCGACATGGGCGCACAAATCATTCTTTGCGACCCACACAGAGCTGTTGTCATTGGCCATGACCACAAATTCGACCTGCGCGCCAACCACATGAGCTCGCCCGATATACGTGCCGGCATTGCCCTGCTCCTTGCCGCCATGTCGGCCAAAGGCACCAGCACCATCGGAAACATTGAGCAAATTGACCGCGGATATGAGGATATCGACGGCCGCCTCAACCTCCTGGGCGCCTCAATCACCCGCATTGACTAATACGCCGTCGCGTTATTACAAACCGGATAACCCCATTACAAAACCTATAGCCCGATTGGGCCGATTAGTCACATTTGGCTGATTGGCCCAATCGGGTTTACTTGTGGCATCTCGCTCCGCTTTCATGTTGCCATTTTGGCTACAACTCATTGATTAAAAGATATTTAAACTGGTAAATTTGGTTAATTACGGAAATTTTTCTTGAATTTTAATTACCTTTGCCGACAAACCGAAGTTAACACACTCCATACTGCAAAACGGGGAGATGACTACGCACTATGACCGGCAAATTTAACAAAATTTTTCCAGCCCGGCGTCACCCGATTCGACAGTCCGATTGTTTTTACACTATAGTCTTTTAATCCAATGGTAACAACAATGATTATTCTGTTCGTGATTGGCTATGTACTCATAGCCCTCGAACATGTGCTAAGCATTAATAAAGCCACATTTGCGCTACTACTAAGCGGCACGCTGTGGGCGATATACTCGCTAACAACCCACGATGCCGAACTCTCGGAACACCTGGTTGTGGCGCTCGGTGACACCTGCGAAATCATCGTGTTCCTTATCGGCGCGATGACCATCGTGGAGTTAATCGACCGCTACGGAGGCTTCAACATAATTGTACACCGCATTCACGCCAAAAACAAGCGCGGACTGATGTGGGTGCTCGCCCTGGTTGCATTTTTCATGTCGTCGATACTCGATAACATGACCACCACCATTATCATGGTGATGATGCTGCGCCGCATGCTGGCAAAACGCGACGAACGTTGGATATTTGCCTGCGTCATTGTCATTGCCGCCAATGCCGGCGGTGCATGGTCGCCCATCGGCGATATCACCACCATCATGCTTTGGATGAAAAACTATGTAAGCTCGGTTGACCTTATCGCCAACCTGTTTATCCCTTCGCTGGTTTCAATGGCAGTGCCCACCTTCATCGCCACCCGTTTCATCAAAAGCGAACCGGTTGAGGAACTTAATCAATCTGACCAACGTATCGGTTACGAACTGTCGCACCACCACCGCGGGCTCTCCATTTTGGTGCTCTGCTGCGGTGTTGCCGGATTGCTGTTTGTGCCGGTGTTCAAGACCATAACCCACCTTCCCCCCTACATGGGTATCCTCATTTCGCTTGGCTTCCTTTGGTTGCTGACCGAACTGATTGTGCGTCACTATCGTCTCGACGGCAAGATTGAAGGACGCATTTCGCAGGCCGTGCGCCACATCGACATGTCGACCATTCTGTTCTTCCTCGGCATATTGCTGTCGGTAAGTGCATTGCAACAGGCCGGCATACTCAACGTGATGGCCCACTGGCTCGATAACTCTATCCATGAGCCGTATCTCATCAACGGTGTGATTGGTGTGCTCTCATCAATAATCGACAATGTGCCGTTGGTAGCCGCATGTATGAACATGTATCCCGTGGCCAACGACGCCATGATAGCCGCTGCAGCCGACCCGACCTATATGGCGGCATTTGTTGAAGACGGTTTGTTCTGGCACCTTCTCACCTTCTGTGCCGGTGTAGGCGGTTCACTGCTGATTATCGGCTCGGCAGCCGGTGTGGTAGCAATGGGCATCGAAAAGATTCAATTTATGTGGTATGTGAAGCGTATAACGCTGTTGGCACTTCTCGGCTACATCGCCGGTATCGTTGTCATCTGGATTGAAACATTCTTCATTACCATATAACATACGCGCCTCTCTCCACTCTTAATTTAATCTAAAATTAGGATTCTGTAGTAAAGAAATTTTATAGATTCTGTTTTATTCTATACCTTTGCCATAGATTCCACATTGAGGGCACTCAGATGTAGCGGGCAAGAACATGCCCACAGGCGCGATTAGCGAGCGAATTTTCGGCCTAACTACACGAGAAAGAGTGTTGTTATCACAATGCGAAATCCCGAAAGATGAAGGAAGAGTTCAAAGAAATAGCCCCTTACGACGATGATACGTTTCAAAGTCACATGGCCTCATTGGTTGAAGAGCCGGGTTTTGAAAACGCAATCAAGTATGTTATGCCCGATGCAGATTTCGCCCAACTGAAGGCCGGACTGCTTACTATCACCAACAAGAATCAGTTCCAAACGCAGGTAATGCTGCCGATTCTGAAACTGCTGGAGGCAAAAACCACTGTCGGAGTCACCGACAGCGGCTTTGACACACTTCAACCGGGGCGCAGTGTGCTCTACATCTCAAATCACCGCGACATTGTGCTCGACGCATCGTTTCTCGGCCTGGCTATCATCCGTCGCGGTTTGCCCGCGCAGGAGGTTGCCTTGGGCGACAATCTGCTCATCTACCCTTGGATTGAGGAACTTGTGCGCCTGAACAAAGGCATCATCGTGAAACGTAACCTTCGTCTCACCAAAGCGTTGGAAGCAGCAAAACAGCTCTCAGGCTACATGCACTATTGCATCACCGAAAAACATGAGAGCGTGTGGGTGGCACAACGCGAAGGCCGTGCCAAAGATTCCAACGATGTGACACAAGAGAGCGTTATCAAGATGCTCGCCTTGGAGGGCAATCACACCACCATCGTTGAACGTCTGTTGGAACTCAACATCACTCCTACCTCTATTTCATACGAATACGACCCCAACGACTATCTGAAAGCTCGCGAGTTTTTGGCCCGTCGCCGTGACCCGGATTTCAAGAAATCGCAACACGACGACCTGCTCAGCATGGAGACAGGTATTCTGAAACAGAAGGGACGTGTGCATTTCGCTTTAGGCCGTTGCCTTAACGAAGAATTGGAGCAGATGCGTTCACTCACCGACAAGGTTGAAATCGTGAAACGCGTGTGCCACCTAATCGACCGAGAGATACATCTGGGTTACAACATCTACCCAATCAATTATATCGCATTCGACGCATTAAACCAGGGCAATCGCTTTGCCGACAAGTACACTCAAGCCGACAGCGACAGCTTCACAAGCTATCTGGAAGGCCAACTCGACAAGATTGACTTGCCCGACATCACCGATGAAGAGCGTGAATTTATGCGCAACCAAATCCTCACGATGTACGCTAATCCATTGCGTAACAAGCTGATAGCATCGGGCGTCGACATCTAAAAAATCATCGCTTGATTCTCAAAAAATGAGAGCACCTTTCTTAGGATTACTTATCTATCTGATAATCAGCGTTATCGTTGATTGTTATATCTATCGCCGTAGCCTCAGTTGTCGCAACCGTCTATGGCGAAAGTTGAGCATTGCACTCTCGGCAATCGGATTAGCCTTAATCATTGCAGGCATTATCTTCCCGGCACGCGGTGATTCAAGCACGCTGATGATGTGGAAATTATGGCTGCTATTCGGTTCCATGTCGATATATATTCCCAAGTATATCGGAACCGTTTTCGACCTTCTCGGCTCGCTTCCACGCCTATGGCATAAGCGTCGCATCAAGTCGCTAACCGTGGCAGGAATCGCGCTAAGTTGCCTTATTTTCGTTGCCATGTGGTGGGGCTCGCTTATCAACCGCTACAACATTCAGGTGAATGAGGTTACCATTGAAATTGCCGACCTGCCACAGAGCTTCGACGGCATGACAATCGCACAATTCTCCGACCTCCACACCGGTACATTCTCTAACGACACAGCATTTACCTCACAGCTCGTTGACCGCATCAACGCTCTCAACGCCGACTTGATTGTCTTCACCGGAGACATTGTAAACCGACAATCAGATGAGGCAGATGCATTTATCACACCGCTATCACGTCTGCGCGCACCGATGGGAGTGAGTGCCATTCTCGGCAACCACGACTATGGCGACTATCGCGAATGGGCAACAGCTCAAGCGAAAGAGGATAACATGAAAATGCTTTATGATATGTATCGCCGCATGGGCATAAAGCTGCTTCTCAACGAAACTCAATGGCTTCACCGTGGCAACGACTCTATCGCCCTTATAGGTGTGGAGAACATCGGTGACCCACCATTCAAGACCTATGGATCCCTCGGCGCCTCATACCCCGATTTGAGCGATAACAACACCAAGATATTGCTTACCCACAACCCGCAACATTGGGTTGATTCGATAGCCAACAACCCGGCGGCCAACATAGCCTTGTCGCTGTCGGGCCACACCCACGCCATGCAAATTGCTTTTGGCCGAGTTTCACCGGCAGTGTTCCGCTACGCCACTTGGGGCGGCCTGTACATTGATGGATGCAACGATGGCAACACCAACCTCGGCATAGAATATGCCGGCAACGGCAACGAGAATGCCAACGCTACCGCCTCACGTCGCAAACTCTACGTTAACATTGGTGCGGGCACTGTTGGAATGCCAATGCGTGTTGGCGCAACCCCCGAAATCACACTGTTAACACTACGGCGAGCCAACTAAGCATAGCTCGACATAGCACCAACAGTTCACAACCCCACTCAAACGCACAAACTAACCACGAAAAATATGGATTCAGCATCTCAAATCTCCGACAACAATTCCACCGTTGCCATCATTGCCCGCGAAACCGGGATTGCACAAAAATTTGTTTCGGCAACGCTATCGCTTCTCGCCGATGGAGCCACCATCCCGTTTATCTCGCGCTATCGCAAAGAAGCTACCGGCAATCTCGACGAACTGGCCATTTTCAACATCTCCACCCGTGCCACACAGCTCGCCGAGATGGCCAAGCGCAAGGAGTATATTCTCGAAACCATTGAAGCGCAAGGCGCGTTAACCGACGAATTGCGCGCCAAAATCGAGGAGTGCATGGAGCCGAATCTGCTTGAAGATATATATCTGCCCTACAAGCCCAAACGCCGCACACGTGCACAAGTGGCACGTGAAAACGGATTGGAGCCACTGGCAAAAATAATAATGGCGCAACGCGACGACGCCCTCGGCCGTGCGCCAAAATTCCTCAACGACAAAGTGGCAACAGTAGATGATGCCCTCAAAGGCGCTGCCGACATCATAGCAGAGTGGGTGAGCGAAAATGAAGAAGCACGTGCTCGCGTTCGCGACCAATTCAAGCGCTATGCCACCATCAGTTCGAAGGTGGTGAAGACAAAGATTGAGGAGGCAGAAAACTACGACACCTATTTTGAGTTCTCCACACCGCTAAACCGCTGCTCGTCACACAACTACCTTGCCATGCGCCGCGGTGAGGCCGAAGGTTTCCTACGCGTGAGCATTGATGTTGACGATGAGCGCACCATTAGTCGCTTGATGCCACTGTTTGTGCGCCGCAATGCCCCGGCCGATGTCGCCAAATTTATCGGTGACGCCGTGACCGATGGCTACAAACGCCTGATTCGTCCGGCGATTGAGAATGAGCTGGCAGCAGATGCCAAAGTGAAAGCCGACAGCACAGCCATCGACACCTTCACCAATAACCTTCGCCAACTGCTACTCGCCTCACCACTCGGTTCGAAACGTATTTTGGCCGTTGACCCCGGTTTTCGCACCGGATGTAAGGTGGTGTGTCTCGATGCCAACGGCAACCTCCAGTGCTACGGTGTGATTTACCCCACGCCTCCCAAGCCTGACCTTATCGGAGCGGAACGCACCATTCTCACCCTTGTAGAGCGGTATAATATCGAAGCTATTGCCCTCGGCAACGGCACTGCAAGTCGCGAAAGCGAACGTTTTCTCCGCTCGCTACACTATCCTCACCACGTTGACATCTTCGTTGTAAGTGAAAACGGAGCATCGGTCTACTCCGCCTCCAAGGTGGCGCGCGATGAATTTCCCGACTACGATGTGACCGTGCGCGGAGCAGTGTCGATAGGCCGTCGCCTGATGGACCCGCTCGCCGAGTTGGTGAAGATTGACCCGAAATCAATCGGTGTGGGCCAATATCAACATGATGTTGACCAAACTCGACTGAAAGCGGCCCTTGACATGACTGTAATGTCGTGTGTGAACTCGGTGGGCGTAAACGTCAACACCGCCTCACGTCAACTGTTGGCCTACGTTTCAGGCATTGGCGACACCCTCGCCGGGAATATAGTCAACTACCGTGCCGAAAACGGCGACTTCACCACACGCGATGCGTTGCGCGATGTACCTCGCATGGGTCCGAAAGCCTACGAGCAATGTGCAGGCTTCCTGCGCGTGCCATGCTCGGAGAATATTCTTGACAACACGGCCGTGCACCCCGAGCGCTATGCCTTGGTCAAGAAAATGGCAGCCGACTTGGGGCTATCAATCTCCGACGTTGTGAGCAACCCACAGCAACTCAAGCAGATTAACCTGGAGAAGTATCTTGATGCAAACACCGGTCTATCAACCCTCAACGACATTGTAACCGAACTTGAGAAGCCGGGACGAGACCCGCGTGAGAAAGCGGTAGCCATTGAATTTGACGACACAATCAATGATATTAACGACCTGCGCCCCGGCATGGTTCTTCCGGGCATAGTGAACAATATCACCGATTTCGGAGCCTTTGTTGACCTTGGCGTGCACAAAAGCGGCCTCATACACATCTCACAGATGGGCGAACGCCGTGTGCAAAACCCTTCACAAGTGGTGAAACTCAACCAGCAAGTCAAGGTGAAGGTGCTTGATGTGGATGTGAAACGCGGACGCATTTCCCTCACACTCCGTGGTGTGGAATAGCCGACTTTTTCCAACTGTACACGGTGCAACGGCCGATGAAAAATGACGTTTAGAACTCTGAATAACCTCCCGATATATGCAAGTGAACAAGGTGATTTTATGCATAGGCAGTAACAGTGCAACCGCACGCGAAAAGGTGGATGCCGCATTGGAATGGCTCGGCGAACTGCTGCCCGACAATGTTCACACAGCCCCATACCAAACAGAACCGTATGGCGAAGGTGCTTCAGCGGCTCCATACCACAATGCCGTGTTCACAGCATCAACCGCTCTGACTGAGGAGGAACTGGTTGCCCGTTTTAAAGCGTATGAGCAGGCCAACGGCCGGGTACACGGCAGTTCATTTCCCGCCGAGATTGCCATCGACATCGACCTTGTTGTTTGGAACGGCACCGTGAGACGCCTCGGCGACTACTCCGCCCCCTACTTTCTCAAGGGGATTGGCCAATTGCCGCACCTCTAATGAATCGACACCGCGCTGAGCCATGTAGTCGTGCAATCGCCATTGCATATACGATTGCAACGACTCATGATAACGCACATCGGCATCGGTGAGCAGCACACACCGTGTGGAATCGCGCACCAACACCACTGTGGCATAGTCGTAACGCAGTTGCGCCACCTCGCTCGCCGGATAGCGTGGCTGAGTGAGCCACGTAGCCACAGCGGTGAAACCAAGCAATAGTCCACACGCAATGCCGGCAGTCCAACGTCGGGTTTTCAAAGCTCTCCAACCCACCACAATTGCAGCATACCACCCCACCAACGTCCACGCCGAGAAGTAAATGCCGCCAAGATATGCGCCATGCAGGTGCGCCACCACGTTGGAGGCCCACAGAATAAAATCGCACATTGCATCCACACACCACACCAAAGCGCCGGCACAAGCAGCGAAAGCACCGCCATGCACAGCAAGAATCTTTACCAACAGAAGCAGAATCCCGACGCCCATAAACCATGGTAACAGCAAGGCCACAACCACATTCGCAAGCAAGAAATATAGGGGCACAATGTGGAACCGCCATGCGGCTAACGGCGTTGTTGCCACCACCGCCCCGAAAGTTACCGCAAGCCATTGAGTGACCGTGCGCACCCAATCACGTCCGAAGGTCAGCGTTGGAGCGAACATCAAAATCCCGGCAACGGCCAGAAACGACAGTTGGAATCCGGGCGACATCAGCGCCTGCGGGTTAAACAGCAATATCGCTATCGCCGCAGCACAAAGTGAATTAAACGGGTTGTGCATACGCTCAAGCATATTGCCAAGCATCACCACCGACACCATAATCACCGTGCGCAACACCGAGGGCGAACCTCCCGTGAGCAGCACATAAAACCACAGGCACAACATCACGCAAGCCATGCTCCACTTGCGATGCCCGGCCAACCGCAACGGGAAAAACAGCACAGAAATAAGCAATGTGAGAATGGCAACGTGTGTGCCGCTCAAAGCCAACACATGCGCCAAACCGGCCCGTTGGAAGTTCTCGCGAATATCGGCACTCAGTTCCGAGGCGTTACCGAGAAGAACGGCATCGAGCATTGAGGCGGTGTAGGTGCTCACGCCCGACGCATAAATGGCATCGGAAATGCTCCGACGCATCATGCGAATAGAGTGCATAAAGCCTGATGCTTCTTCCACAACGCGTAATCGCCCCTCTGTCACCGACATCCGACCGATAATGCCACGTCGTTTTGCAAAATCGTTCATCGTAAACTCACCGTCAACTGCCGGCTGCTCGTAAATAGGCTGCATCACCCCTGCCACAGCAATCAGATCGCCCATCTCCACCGGGGGTACGCTGCTGCGGTAATAGAGTAATGTTCGGCCAACAGCCCGACGTTTTACCGGCATGGCAGCCCGACGGACCACACTCCCCTTCTCGTTCTTGCATTTCGGCGCAACATTAGCCACAGCATCAACATAAGCCTCCAACACAATGCGTTGACTATTGGCCCTGGTATCAACCTCAACCACCCTACCGCTATACACGCCACGCACTCCGATAAAACGATTAGGCGAAGGTTGGCTTATCCACCCGGCGATGATGCCCAGGCACAAAAAAGCGCTCCACAAAGCGAGTTGAACACGCTTCGTGAAGCACCCTAAGCCACAGAGAGCCACACACATGGCCGCTCCGTAAATCGCAAGGTCACGACAACAATCGGCGAACAGTTCGCCGGCGACCACTGCCACCAAAACCGGAAACAGCGGACAGGAAGAGAGATTAATGCCGCCGATTTTCATTGACCTTTTAAAATGTTATGCAACGGTGTTGACCACCACCAGGAAGCTGCTCACGCCGATGATAATCCAGAGCAGAACAGCCAAAATGAGCGGGCGGATACCCACCTTTTTTATCATTGAGACCGACAAACCGGCACCGATGAAGAACAGTGTTACCACCAAAGCTTTCTTGGCAATGTAAACCACAACATCAGTCAACGCTGTTGGCAGTCCGCAATAGGTGTTGACAATCATAGCCAACACGAAGAGGAAGATGAACCAGGGGATGGAGATTTTGCCACCACCGTTCTTGTCACGGAAGATAAACATGGTCACGAAGGCCAACGGGATAATCCACAAGGCACGAGTGCACTTAATCAACGTGGCGGTTTCACACGCAATCTTGCCGTAGGCATCGCCTGCGCCCACCACCGACGAAGTGTCGTGGATAGCTATCGCGGCCCATGTGCCAAACTGAGTTTCGCTCATGTTGAAATAGTGGCCGATTGGCGGGAAAATAAACAGCGCAATGGCGTTAAGAATAAAGATAACGCCCAGCGACACAGCCATTTCGTGGTCATCAGCCTTTACCACCGGGCCGACAGCAGCAATGGCACTACCGCCACAGATAGCCGTACCTGAAGATATCAGGTAGGATGTTTTGCGGTTGATGTGCATCCAATAGCCGAGTAACACACCCATCACCATCACTCCGATAACCGAAACGATGGTGAAACTCATGCCCTGCGCACCGCTCTTCAACGATTCATGAAGATTCATGCCAAAGCCGAGGCCTACAACCGAAGCCTGCAGCAGATACTTCGAGCACTTTTTATTCACTTTAGGGAATGGCATCGGGAACAGTAAGGCAAAAACCAAACCGGTAAACAAAGCCATAGCCGGCGTTACTACATCGCTATAGCCAAACGCCTTGAGTGGTATCGCAATCAACACAATGACAGCGATATACACAAATTTAGACAAATTACTCATTTGTGATTTCGATTGATTTAATATGTATAATTCAGTAAGTAGACTACTTTCGAGCAGTCCAAATTTCCCACGATTCAAAGGCCTGCAACAGCAACATTTCCAAGCCGTTTTTGGTCACAGCACCATGCTCGGCACAACGTTTCATAAACAGGGTTACATCGGGATTGTAAAGAAGGTCGTAAGCGAGGAAATCGGGGGTTATCAAGTCATATGGAATTGCCGGGCACTCATCAACATGAGGATACATGCCCAGCGGAGTGGTATTGACAATCACCTTGTGGGCTTGCATCACCTCCGGTGTCAATTCATCGTAGGTAATCACGCCCTCACGCTTTGTGCGCGACACCACCAACGGCGTAACACCAAGATCCTCCAATCCACAACACACCGCCTTGGCAGCGCCACCCGAACCAAGCACCAAAGCGCCCTTATGTTTATCGGTCAACAACGGCTGAATAGAGCGCGTGAAGCCGATGATGTCGCTATTAAAGCCAACCAATTGAAAATCGTTATCAGACTCTCCACGCAAAATCTGCACCACATTCACAGCGCCTACACGCTGAGCCAGCGGGTCAACATCATTAAGATACGGGAGAATCTTCTCCTTATACGGAATCGTGACATTCAGACCGGCGAGATTGGGATTTTCGGCAAATACCTCCATCAACTCGTCGATGTCGTGCAACTCGAAATTTACATAACGGGCATTAATACCCTCGGCCTGGAACTTTTGATTAAAAAAGGTGTGAGAAAACGAATGAATCAGCGGATAGCCGATCAATCCGTAGATTTGCTCTCCTTGTGCTTTCATTGCGATTTTGCTTTTTGTGGAACCATTGTACGCGCTATTCACGACGCGCTGTTAGGGATTATCTCGGTTATACATCTCGGCTTAAAAGCCGTAACTCGCAAAGATACACAATTTTCGCCACACCTCCCACCATTTCCCCCAACATTTTTCAT
>CAZDIC010000011.1:0-20585 GCA_964505395.1 uncultured Alistipes sp.
TTCATCAACGGTCACTCCTACCTCGTGAAGTAACCAACCCTCATGAAGTAACCCCATAAGGAACCGCTCCCGGTTCCTTCAGCCCCACCGCTCACCCCGGTGGGGCTTTTTTCATGCACATTGGTGAAACCCGAACAGCGAATGAAGCGTTTACACGAGCGTGTACCTATCGTCACACCCGCCCCCAAAGACCACCTCGGTTGGTAATTGCCGGGACCAAGAGTACAGAAAAAAAGGTTGCACCGGGGAGGCGCAACCTTACGTATATTACACTATTTTCTTGGGGTTATCACTCAATCACAGAGTGGATTATTGTTCGTAGATGTTGTTGTATTCAGGATTGATAAACGACTGGTCAATCTTGATGGTCCATGACTGACTTGTGGTGAACATGTCGCCATAGATGTTTGTGCGGTGGTTAGGTTCAAACGGCACATTGTGCAGGTAGTGAGTGTCGTTACCTGCCAAGGGGGTGTTTATTTTATCCACGTAGTTGTATTGGATGTCGAGCGACATCTTGCTGTCGACCAACACGTAAGCCATTGCAGAGTATTCGGCCGCCACATTCACGTTGTTTTCCTTCGCCGGGAACGAGCCTGCACCGGTTTGCAATTCGGGGATGGTGTTGAACGAATATGTAGCGCCTACGAAACCTGAGGCAGCGCCTGTGAGCAGGTTAAGTTTGTTGCACACACCGTAGATGAAGATCTGCGATTTCTCAACAGCCAAACCGGCTTCGAGGCCTTTTGCGCTGTCGGTAATACCGATATTGAGCTGTGCGAACGGACGGTGCAACACCACAGAATGAGATTCGGTTGACTGACCGAAAGTAACCCTGGTTGAAGCATAGAAAGCGTCGGTGTTATCATCGTTGCACACCATCTTAGAGTAGTCAATGTCGATAACGCCGTTCTCGGTGTCAAACTGATAGCATTTTGCATCGGGAGATTGCGCCCAGAATGCCACTTCATAAACCTTACCGATAGCAAGGTTCAAATCAATGGTTGCAGTGTGGTTAACAAATTTCACTGTATCAGCGAAGAAACCGTTGTCGCCCTCCACACCATAGTTGGTGCGAACGAGTGAATGCTCGGTTACGGTCTTGGTTGTATCTACAGCATAAACCGCATAATAAAGAGTTGTGGCCTTAGTGCCGTCGCCATACACAGTGCTTGATTCGGCAGCACGGCTTTGAAGCCCACCGGGCAAAGTTGCAGTGAAGCTGAGGGTGGTGGTTTGTTGATCACGCGAGTTTTCGAAATCAGCGATAGCATCATCACTGCTGCATGATGCCATGGTTGACACAGCCGCGAGAGCAATCAACGCGCCCATTGTTTGTTTTAAATTCATAAGTAATTTCTAATTTGTTTTGTTTGTCATAAAAAAATAGTGTAATAATCATTATATACATCAGTTATTCGTCAGATGCGGATGTTATAGTCGGGCCCCACAAAATCGGGCGACAAGCCGAGCCCACCAGAAGTGTCAGCCTCATCGCTCACAAATTTCCCGCGCACAATGGTTCTGTAACCCTGCTTTAGCGGCACTGTGATTTTACCGGTTCGCCCCACCACCGCGTCGCTGTCGTCATAAATCACGAGTCGCAACTCCACGGCGCCCCCCGTAGGGTTTATAAACACATAGTCGTAGCCCAACAACACATTGTCGTCGCCACTCGAAATGGGGTGAATCAAATTTCTAAACATGGCACCGGTAACCGAATCGGCATTGAAATTCTTCACAAGATTATAGGCCGACGGCATGAAGCCTACATAGTAGCATTGCACCCTATACAAGCCTAAGGCTAACGCCGTTTCAACAGCCTGCCTACCGCTCAAGCCCTCGAGAGCTCTGCAGCTGTGGCGTGAAACAAGCTCCTCGAAGTTGTCGGCCACAAGCTCAAAACGGGCCATAGGTCGCGTCATCTCCATATCTATTACCGTAGGCCCGCCGGCTATAGCCACCTCGGTTACACTGCGAAAGGCATCGCGCATGTTGTTGTCAACATAGTCGTTGTTGCCGTAGCGCACAGCCACCTCGCTTTCAAGCGATGCCGTGTCGAAAAACTTATCGTTCGTTGCACCGGCATCCACATAGTCGGTCCACGCTATTATGCGATAGTTACCCTCAGCCAGAGTCACCTCAATGTCGCGATCGAGCTGCTCCGACGGGGTATCCGTCACCACCACACGTTTATCAGGCTTCGCGGCATAGTTTGAACCCTTACGCTTGTAAAACTCCACCACATATCTAACATCATAACCGTCGGCCTGCGCAAAGGGTCTATACATCTCACTGCGCGGATAGGTGATTTCCTGATAGGTAGGCATTGAACTTTGGAAGTGCAGACGCAACACAACGTCGGCAGCGGCCTGCGGTGTCGGGAACTCGTGGACATCGCAACTCGTTGTCATAATCAGGCTGATCACCGTAGCTAAGATAGTGGGTAATCGGTACGTAAATGTATGTGGTTCGCGCATTAAATTTCTATACCTATTGTTGGATATGTGTGTGTTATAGTACGTGTATGCTACTGTTTGCAGTTGGCAGTGCACACCACAACATTAACCGCTAATGTTGAAGTTATACACAAACGACACCGCGAGGTTGTCGAGGCCAACCCATGTGTGATGAACGGCATTCTCAAGCTTTTCACCATTACGAGCGTTGATAAACTTATCATAGATGGCATGATAGACGCCGGCGCCGGCCGAAAATTCCACGTGCCAGCGCTCGCCCATTGCCTTACGATAGCCAAAGTTGACGCCTCCGCCATAAGCGGGTGTGTTTCCTTTGTGGTCTTGGCGACGATATTCACCGCCAAGAGCATAGTTCCATAGAGCCAAGCCAAGATGCCCGGCCACAAACCATCCGTTATGGGTTGCGTTCGTAAACCAATAACGCAGTTCTGTTTGCATAGCGAAAGTGCGAAACTTCACATCGGAGCGGAAATAGTCCCACGCCGAGTAGTAGCCATGCAACGCTGCCGACCAACGGCTGCCGGAGGTCAGTTCCAAACCTATATTCCCTATGAGCATCCCCCACCCAACGAGATTAGTCTTTAAATAAAGGCGCTTTTCATAAAACGGAGCCGCAATAGTGTCAGATGTGACACTCGACTCCAATCCGCCGCACAGTGGCCGGTGTGTGTTTACACAAGTCGTCAAAGCAACAGCATTCTCCTCCGTCGAAGTCTTTGCCATAAGGTTCAGTGCCTCGCCGGACGTTGCCGAGCTGTGCGACATCAACAATAGAAAGCCCATTATCAAGACCCTTCTAATGCCTTTCATAATTCTATAATTTTGACGGACGAATACGTATGGTTGATTGACAAACCATTTTGATAGTGCAAAGTTACAAAATACCCCATATTACAACAATTATCCACGGCAAAAAGTTCAATTAATCGGCAAATCAGACGCTCAAAGATGGGAAACGGAGGTGTTTACGCTCCCATGCACCCGGAGGGAACGCCCGGAGATGCGACAAAACGGGTAGCCGGGAGGCCGGAACCGTTAAAAACAGTGCTAAGAATGGGTAAAAGTGTTGCATAATTGGAGAGAATGGGTTAACTTTGCTTCTGAAATAGACAAATACAGGAATAAACGGGTAGCCAAAATGTCGACAAAACACAGCTAATCAGTAGCCCAACGACATCAATGAGCGTTTTTTATTAGCAAAATGCTCGCAATAGCGGAATGCTGCCTTGAAAATGTTTCTCACATTTTCACTATAAATCTTTTTACCGCAGAGGCCTTTTTTCGAAACCCGGATCACAATGTTCAGAGGAACCTATCACCCGAAAATAATGCCACTGCACAAAACAACAAATCCCCAAATTTATTACAAATCCATTAACAACCGAATATCTGCATCGCCCTACTCACCACCGCGTCGCGGTCTCTCCACTGCAAATGCAAAGCGCAGCGCAGATGTTTACTTTATTCCAATCAAACAGTATATGTTAAAGAAGCTATTGTTAAGCTCCTGCATGCTGATGTCTATATCGAGCATGATGGGTCAAAAGGCTACATTCAACGCAGCCTGCTTGAATGTTGACGGATTGCCACCGTCGATTAGCGTAGCCGGCATCAAAATCACCTTGAACCCCGACGGAGCGCGTGAAGCGGGTTCAACACGCATCAGCGAACTCATCGCACAGAAGGGATGGGACTTCTTCTCGGTATCGGAAGATTTCAACTATCACGATGAATTGATTTCACAAATCACCGACTACTACGACATCGGCTGGTATCGCGGCGAAGTAAGCACATCAAACACCACCACCGCCAACGGTAAAATCAAAATCAAGACCGACGGCCTCGACCTGATGTGGAAAAAGAAATACAGCACCTCCGGTGAAACCTTGGTGCGTTGGAACAAAACCAACGGCTACACCGACAGCGGCGCCGACGAACTGCTGCTCAAGGGCTACCGCTACTACTGCGTAACCGTGGCCAACGGCCTGGCCGTTGACGTTTACATCCACCACATGGATGCCGAAACCAGCGCCGACGACATCGCAGCCCGCGAATCGCAAATCACTCAATTGGTCGAGGCCATCAAGGCTACCGACAACCACCGTCCCATCATCGTGATGGGCGACACAAACTGCCGCTACACCCGCGACCGCTTGAAAGAGTTGATGTTCGACGCCATTAACGCCGATCCTCGCTTCGATATGCATGACCCGTGGGTTGACCAAGAATGGGACGGCGTGTTCCCCACCTACGGCGGCGATGCCTTAATGACCCACACCTACGGCGACCAGAAGGGCGAAGTTGTTGACAAACTTTTCTACATCAACAACACCGATGCCAACGGCATCCGCCTCACCGCCAACAGCTACCTCCACGACACCGACTTCTCGTATGCCGACGGCACCTCAATTTCCGACCACTACCCCGTGGTTGTGAACTTCACCATTGAGAACACCAGCGACAACCTGAGCGAAGGAAGCTACTACATCCGCAACGCCAAAACCAAGCAGTTCCTCACAGCCGGCTCCTACTGGGGCACACACGCCATAGTAGGCGAAACCGGTAACTACGTAACATTGGAGAAAGCCTCAAACGATGGTGAATACTACATGCACACCACCTGCGGTTACCTTTCTCACGGTTGCTACATGGACTCAAGTCAAGATGTTTTCACCATCAAGAAAACCGATAGCGGCAACCACATCATCTCGTATGTTGACGGCGACACCTACGCACTGACTGCTCTCGACGACAAACTCGTTAACTCAAACGTGTACGAAGAGGGTAACTCGGCCCAAGAGTGGGAATTCCTCAGCCAAGAAGAATTGGTGCAGGAACTCTATACCGCCACCGAAGAGGCTCCCCTCGATGCCACCTTCTTCATCAAGGGTGCAAACTTCAGCCGCAACGACAGTGCCAACGACTCATGGACTAAATCGAAAGACAGCGGTCTCTCAATGAATCATGGCGGTATCGACGGTCCCACCACCGACCACAACTTCATCTACGAATTTCGCAACAATGATATCGGTAAACTCTCAACCACTAAAACATCCGGTTCAATGACTCAGAGCGCCACCGGCCTGCCCAACGGCAAATATCGCTTGAGCGCACAAGTGTTCAAACGCGAGGATGGCGACAACTTCACCATCAAAGCCTACAACGGCAGTTCGTCGGAATTGGCAAGTCTTTACATTCCTTCAATCAGCGAAGGTGCATTGGATACTCAAATCCACGAAACTGCTATTCAACAATCCAACGGCAAGTGGGTTCCCGATAGCATCAAAAGTGCAGCAGCCTACTTCAACGCAGGACTCTACAACACAAGTGCCGAATTCACCGTTACCGACCACAACCTCACGGTTACAATTAACAAAGCTCACACCAAAGCAACAAAATGGTATGCCTTCGATAACTTCCGTCTCACCTACCTCGGCCCGACGGAGGAGGACAATGCAGCCTACGATGCTGTAAAGGCCGCCATGGACGATGCTGCAGCAAAAGCATCGGACTACGGCTTGACCAACTTCAACAACTCAACCGTTGAAGAACGTTACAACGACCACCTGCTCACCGGCGACGGCACATCGGAGGTTAAGATGACCTACGTGGCTCTTGCCAACGCTGCCATAGCGCAAACCGGAATACCCACCGATATGCGCTTCGCCATCCTCAACAACAGCTTTGAGATGGGCAGCACCCTCTACTGGGACAACAGCGGCATCGCTGCCGTTGCCAACGCCGAAAGCCTTGATGCCGACGGCACCTACACCTACTCGGGCAACACCATCACCCAGTCGACCGAAAACAACGGCATCACCCTGCCCAACGGCTTGTATGAGCTGACAGCCGAGCTGTCGGCCGGTGCATCGCTCACCGCCAACGGCCAACTCAGCGAAGCCTCAACAGCCACAGAGGGCACCCTGCAAACCGTTTCAGTTCGCTTCCCCGTTAGCGCCGGCACTGCCGTTATCGGTGCAACCGCCAACGGCACATTCACTGCCGACAACTTCGTGCTCACACGCATCGGCAGCACCGAAAACCTCAACGGTTTCTCAATGCTTCAGGCTGCCATCAACGACGCTACAAGCCGCGTGAACGCCCTCGGCTCACCCTACAACGACGGCTGGGACATGAGCAAATATCAGACCTTGGTTGACAACTACACCCTCGAAGGTGACGGCACAACCGAGTTCAACGAAATCTACTCAGCCCTCCGCGAACGTGTTTGCAACTACGCCCTCAATGCCGGCGACAACGCCGATATGACTTCAGCCATCATTAACCCGAGCTTCGAATTTGGCGAACTGTGGGGCTGGAGCTACACCAACTCAGCCGACACCGGCGTGAAGGAGAACAGCAACTCAACCTACAAAACCACAGGTTGCGACGGATCGTACCTCTTCAACACATGGTGGACCGGTACTCCCATCACCCAGACACTCAACAACCTCCCCGACGGTAAATATCGCCTGTCGGCCCTCGTAGCCTCGGATGCTAACGCCAACATCTACCTCGTAGCCAACGACAACCGCACCCTGACAACCATCAGCAGCGACGGCACAAACGGCACATTCGTTGAAGCTACCATTGACATCTACCTCAAGGATGGCGAATCGCTCACCATCGGCGCCGTAGGTGGTAACAACGATGGCAGCTACAACGCCGACGGCTACTGGTGGTACAAGGCCGATAACTTCCGCCTCACCCGCCTCGGCGATTGGGAAAACCGTGCTGCCGTGCAAAACGCCATCAACGACGTTACAACACGTGTGCAGACTCTCCCTGAAGGCTACAACACCCTCGACTTGAGCAAATATCAAGAGATGGTCGACAACTACGCTATCGAAGGTGACGGCAGCACTGAAGTTGCCGAAATCTACGCACTGCTTCGCGACCGCGCTATTTCGCAAATCAACGACAAATCGAAAGATGTTGACCTCACAGCCACCATCATCAACCCGAGCTTCGAACTCGGCACCACATTCGGCTGGAACGTCATCTCATCGAGCGACACCGGCGTGAAGGAGAACAGCAACTCGGTTTACACAACCTCAGGTTGCGATGGCGCTTACCTCTTCAACACCTACTGGCAAGGCACTCCCATCACTCAAACAATCAAAAACCTCCCTGCCGGTAAGTATAAGATTACAACCCTCCTGGCCTCCGACACTGGTGCTCACATCTACCTCTTCGCCAACGATGCAAAGACTCTCACCAACATCACCGGCGACAAGACATCGTTCACCGAAGTTTCAGTGGAATGTGAATTGCAAAAAGGCGACAACCTCACTATCGGTGTTGTTGGTGGCACAAACGACGGCAGCTACACCGCCGACGGTTACTGGTGGTACAAGACCGACAACTTCCGTATCACCTACACAGGTGCACCGAGTACAACAACCGGCATCGAAACCGTTGTAATGACAGCCGACACAACTGTTGACGTCTACAACATCAGCGGCATAAAAGTGCGCTCAGGCGTAGCTTACGGCAACGCCCTCAACGGCCTCGCCCCCGGCATCTACATGTTGCAGAGTGGCAACTATGTTGAGAAAATCGCTCACAACTAAACTCCCCGACAGTTTGCGGAGCCGCGAGGCTCCATTCCCCACGGCTCCGCAAACAATCGAACATACTTAACCCGGATTTTTCAATAGAAACATACATCACGTAAATGTTGATTCGTTGATAGGAATCAGGTGTTTTGAAGGTGCGTCATAGTGTTTATGCCGCACCTTCGTTGTTTTCAGGGGGTGACTGAAAGCCACAACCGGTTATTGGGCTTGTTGGGCTAATTAGACTAATTGGACTAATTAGTCTTATTGGGCCAATTGGTCTTATTCAACCAAGGGGGCCGGAGTGGAAAATCTGTGAATGATTTGATAATTTGGATAAAATGTGTAACTTTGCCATCTATCACCACCACAAAAACAACAATAAAACGTTGAAGAAGCAATGTGTGAAACAAGCATGAAAACAGAGGTGGACGAGCGTCCACTGTTTTCCATTATCACGATTACCTATAATGCCTCACAAACCTTGCGCCCCACCCTAAAGAGTGTGGCCGAGCAGACATGTGAACTTTATGAACATCTGATTATCGACGGCGCCTCGACCGACGGCACCACCGAGCTGGCACGCGAGTTCGCCAATCCCCGCAAGGAGGTGTTTTCCGAGCCCGACCGCGGGCTCTACGACGCCATGAACAAAGGTTTGGCACGCGCCACCGGTGACTATGTGATATTTCTGAACGCCGGCGACACCTTCCACTCGCCCGACACATTGCAACTGATTGCCGACACGGTGATGGACAACGACTACCCCGGCATTGTGTATGGCCAAACCGACCTTGTCAACGCCGAGCGGAAACGTGTGGGAGCACGCCACCTCACCGCCCCAGAAGAGCTCACCCTCGACAGCTTTGCCGAAGGGATGGTGGTGTGTCACCAAGCCTTCGTGGCGCTACGCAAACTCACACGTCCCTTTAACCTGAAATATCGGTTCTCGGCCGACTATGATTGGTGTATCAAAGTGTTGCAACACTCACGTCGCAACACCTACATACCCGAAGTTATCATCGACTATCTCAACGAGGGTGTCACCACCCGCAATTGGCGCAAATCACTGTGGGAACGATTCCGCGTGATGGCCTACTACTACGGTTGGTTCCGCGCCATAAAGAACCACATAAGGTTCATCAGCCGTTATCGCGCTTATAAAAAAGCTAACAAACAATGATTCTACTGAACACCACCTTTGTGCTTCACACCTCGATTGAAGCACCCTTTTTGCAATGGGTAAGAAATGTGTATCTCCCCGCCGCCGAGCAGTCGGGAGTGTTTGGCGTGGCCACCGTGGCACGCGTGTTGACACAAATTGAACCCGACACCGAAAGCATCGCCGTGCAACTGCCCTGCGCCGAGATGGAGGCAGCACAACACTGGCACGACGACACCGCTGCCCTGCTGCGCGACGACCTGCACGCACGTTGGGGCGACCGCCTCATGTTCTTCTCAACATATATGGAGGTGATTGAATAGCTGCCGATGGACTACGACAAGATTATCATCGGCATCGACCCCGGCACCAACGTGATGGGCTACGGCATCCTCGGGGTGAAAGGTAAAAAGCCCGAAATGATGGCAATGGGGGTGGTGAAACTCGACCGCTATGAAAGCCACTATCTGCGCCTGCGACGCATCCACGAACGTGTAACGAGCCTCATCGAGCAGTATCTGCCCGACGAGATGGCCATTGAGGCCCCCTTCTTCGGCAAAAATGTGCAATCAATGCTGAAACTGGGCCGTGCACAAGGTGTGGCAATGACCGCTGCACTTATACGCGATGTGCCCATCACCGAATACGAACCGCGAAAAATCAAGATGGCAATCACAGGCAACGGCGCCGCCTCAAAAGAGCAGGTGAAGGAGATGCTTCGCCGTATCCTCAACATCTCGGCCGACGCATTTCTGAAAGAATTAGACGCCACCGACGCCCTCGCAGCAGCCCTCTGCCACTTCTACGAGCTCTCGCGCCCCGTGGTGAAAAGCGGTGCCAAAAGCTGGAAGGAATTCATCGCCCGCAACCCCGACCGTGTGAAGTAATCCCAAACCCCAACTCAGCGGCCCCACACCGACCGCAATGCTCTTACCTACCCTTAAAAATTCAGCATTTTGTCAAGTTTTTACATGCAAAAACTTGACAAAATTTCTTATTGGTGGAGGGTGAGGAGGTGGGTGTAGAGGGTGCGGGCAACGGAGTCGGCTTCATAGGCGCGGGCGGCCTGCACTGCGGCAACGCTGAAAGCGTGGCGGGTGGCGGGTGGCAGCGCGATGAACGTGGTGAGGGCCTGTGTGAGGGCCTCCACGCTGCCGGGGGTGAACAGATAGCCGTTGACGCCGTTGGTGACATATCCCGCGGGGCCGGCCATATTGCTGGCGATTACCGGGGTGCCTGCTGCCATCGCTTCCAAGCCCACCAAGCCCAAACTCTCGTTCAGGCGCGTTGTGGGGAACACAAACAGGTCAAACGAGGCGTAGAGCGCTGGCAACTCGTCGTGAGCCACCGGGCCAACGTAGTTCACCTCGCGGGTGAGCCCCAATTCATTAATCATATTCTCTAACATCGACGACTGACTGCCTCGGCCGGCGAATGTGGCGTGTACTTTCAGTCCCTGCGCTTTGAGAGCACTGATGGCGCGGAGCAGTGTGTCCCACCCCTTGCCGGTGTCGATGCGCGACACGAAACCTATCTCCACCGGGCGCTCCGACGGCAGCTCGCCGGGGATGGTTGAATCCGTTTGCCGAGCGTGAGGCACGAAGAATTTGCTGTCGATGCCACCCGAGGGGGAGACGAAAATGCGGTCGGGGTTCAGCTCGGGAAATTCCTGCAACAACACCTCTTTAAAGTAGGCCGAAGGGCTCACAATGGTTTTCGCCTTTGGGAGCAACGGGCGCGACATACGTTTCAGCATCCGTTTAAACCCGTTTGAGGGGAGCACATCGTCGCCATGCACATTAAACACTATCGGCAACCGACGAAACAGCGATGCTATGCGCAGTGCCGGAGTGGGGAAAGTGATTGTGTGCACATATATAAGGTCGTAGCGACGGGCAAGCAGAGCGCCTGTCAGTCGGCAGTAGTAGCTCAGGTAAGCGAGGAGCTTCGCCGGTTTGCCCTGACGACGCCCGTAGATGGTAACCACACGGTTGCTTCCACCCACATTCAGTTCGTTGATGCGGGTTACGAAGTTCTTAATAAAAGTGCCGTAGGTTGGGTCGGCGGCCGAAGGATACATATTGGCCACCGTTAGCATTTTCAGCGGACGAGTGCAGTGTGGATTCATGGAATAACAGGGACGAGTGAAGAGTGAAGAGTGAAGAGTGAGATGAGACCTTAGTCCTTGCCCTGGAGTTTGCGGATGGTTTTGCGGGCCACGGTGCAAGCTTCGCGATAGGGCGAGCAGTTAAGGCAGAGCAGGGTGTGAAGGGCAAAGCGCGGAGATGTTGCCTGACTCATCACATCAAATTTCAGCAGATGCTCGGCGGTGGGGTTGAAGTGTTTGATAATCTTTGTTGAGGCACCCTTCTCGGCGAATAGGCTCAGATAGCGAATCATGAAGTTGCGATTATCCTCCTCAAACTGCGGTTTGTGGAGTTGCACATAGTCGTAACAGTTAAAGAGCGCTGTGAGCTGCTGACGCAACGCATCCTCGGATAATTTCCGGCGAGTGGACGACTCGTGGTTCAAGCAATAATAATAGGTAGGGGTCTCCACCGTGGTTGAAGCCGGATTATTCTTGATAAGAAGCTGCGTGAGCAGCATACGGTCTTCCGAGAAACATTGATTCATGCGGGTGTCGTACTCCTTGCCCACAAACAGTTCGCGACGGAAGAGCGAGCCACACAGCGAGCAGGTGGTCCAATTAAGGATTGCGCGGAGATAGTTGTCGGCATTGCGCCCCTCAACATGAGCACGCGGACGCAACACATGGCGCCCTTGATCGTTCTCAAGATACATTTCACCAACGGCAATGTCGGTGTGCTCACTTGAAGCGGCTTTATAGAGCAGTTCAAGCGAGTTCGGGGTCATATAGTCGTCGCTGTCGCAGAAGCAAAGGAACTCACCGCGAGCAGCAAGGTAACCGGTTTTGCGGGCCATCATAGGGCCTTCGTTCTTGGTCTTTGTGATGATGCGCACACGCGAATCACGAGCGGCATAATCGCGCAAAATGGCGGCGGAGTTATCGGGAGAAGCGTCGTTGACACACACAATCTCGATTTCGCGCAAGGTTTGAGCAAGTAAAGAATCCAGGCAACGAGGCAGGAACCGCTCCACATTGTAGACCGGCACCAAAACAGAAACTTTTATCTTATTCAACTCTTCCATGTATATAGACAACGAACATCTTGCCACTTTATTGTAACAGTGACAATTAATCTACTCACCACTGCCCACCCGAGGGACGCTCGTACATTCCACCCCCGGGAGGGTGAGATGCTTTGCACATGGGGTTGGCATCGCCGCTCCCCGTGAGATTATTTCACGGGGAAGCGGGTGGTGTCGGGGTTGGGGATGAGGCCCTGCTTAATCATGAGCAGCGAATCGGTAACCGAAACTTGCTCCTCAGAGCCGTTGTAGGGGGCCACCGGGGCGGATACCGACACCGATGTGGGGTGACGACGGCCCGACGAGTCGGTGGTGAGCGTTGCGGTGCCGGATGTGCCGGATGTACGGCCCGTGGAGGGGAAGCTCAACTTACCCTTGCGAGCCTTACCCACACTGCTGCGGAAAATATTGTTAATCTGCTCCACGAGGTTGATGCGGGTGTCGGAGGCGATAACCTGACGTTCGCCCACCATCTTATCTTTCACCTTGGCGCCGCCGAGACGTATCTTCATCTTCTCGGGAGTGCCCTTCACGTTGATACCAAATTTAAACGGTATGGGCGACTTCAACACCGACACGTGGTAGTTGAGGTTCATGGCGAGATCGTTGTGGCCCATCACGCCGAGTTTGTAACGGTCGATGTCGAACATGAAGGGGTAGACTTCAAGGGTGGAGTTCTCCACCACCACTTCAACGCCCATGTGGTCGATAATGTTGCGGTCTTTATGGCGGAACATGAGCCACTTCGAGATGGTTTTGAAGGTGTCGGGGTCGATAAGCACGAGTGAATCGCCTTCGATGTTGAGGGCGGCCTTGAGCGAGGGAATATTCACATCCATCTGACGAGTGATGTCGGTGGTGAGTGCCACATCGGCGTTGACAATGCCGGCAAAGCTCTTCATAGCGGGGAGGATGGAGTCGATGGCGGGCACAACGGAGCTGAGGCGGTCGAGACGGAAGTCCGACACCTTCATGCCAAGACCAAAACGGAGACTGTCGGCTTCGGCACCGGCATACAGGCCGTCGACCGAGATTGAACCCACATCGGTTGAGGCCGAGAGGTTACGCAGGTTGAGCACACCGTCGGAGAGGAGCAAACTGCCGTGGAACGAGTGTAGCAGCAGGTCGGAGTAGAGGATGTTGTTGGCCTTCATTGCAAAGAGGGCATCGACGTTGCGTGGCAGGAGCACGGGGCCGGATGTGATGGAGTCGGTTGCTGGCGCCACAATGTCGGCGTCGCTGTCGGCCTCACTCCACACCAGGGTTGAATCGGCTTGCTGCGCCATGGCACCTCCGGCAAACAGGGCATCAACAATCTCGTTGACGTTGATTGTGTCGCTCGTTACCAGCAAACGCATGCCGAGGGTGTTATCCTTGCGCGAGGTGAGGGCCTTGCGAAGGTTGGTGACGGCACCGTTAATCAAGAAATCGCTCTGCCCCACTTTGTAGCGCAGGTTGCTCAGCTCGAGCGAGTCTTGGTTAAACTTGAAGTCGATATTCTCAAAGCGGTTTTTGATGGGGAATGCGGGGGTAACAAGTTTGCCGCTCTTGGCCTTGATAACGCCGCTGAAATCCCAACTGCGCAGCATCTTGCGTTGCTCCTTGTCGAGGGTGACATTCTCGGCCACATTTCCGGCATTGGCAGCGTCGGCGGCAGCAATCGAGTCGCGACGGGCCTTACGGGCGGCACGTTGCTCGGCGGTGGCATTGTTCTGTTTCTTCTCGCGCATGTTGAGCGAGAGCTCCACATTGGCCTTGCGAAGAGCGATTTTGTTGAGGGCCTGCCCGAAGTGGAGTTTGCCGAGCGAGAGGCTCATATCAATTTTGGGGAGCTTGGCGTTGCCGTGGTAGCGGGTGAGCGAGGCGGAAACCGAGGCGTCGCGCAAGCGGCAGCGGATGGTGTCGGCGGGCGAGTCAAAGGCCATGCGGTCAAAGGCCAGGGTCATGCCGAAGGGGTTAATCATTGTGGTGTCGGCCGAGGCGGCACGGTTGGAGGTACCGGCACCGGCACGCAGGTTCTTACACTCAATGGCCATGCCGCTCATCGAGGCGGCGAGGGTGTCGGATTTCATCGACACGGTCAGCAGTGAGTCGACAGTGTGACCGTTTTTAACAAACGAACTGCCTGAGCCGAACACAAATTCGGTGCTGTGAGTGTAGAGGCGGCCGAGGGTGTCGAGGTCGGCGGTGAAGTTTGAGAGTTTCAGCGAGCCGTCGGCCTTGATTTTATGGAAACGCGACTCGGAGAGATCGCCCACGCTGAAGTCGAAGTTTGATTTACCTTCAATCTGCCCGGAAACGGTGCCGGGGATAAGTGCCTTGAGTGTCGGCGGGATGGTGGCAAGGTTTACGTTGCCGTTAAATGTGCCCTTCAGATGCGGGTCGGCCATAAGGTTTGTCACCACAGCGGTGAGGTCCATGTGGGCGATGTCGCCGTCGAGGTGTAGTTTCTTTAATGTAACAACCGAGGCGTTGAGGTCGTTGCCGTGGATTTCGGCAGCCATGGTGGCGGCCACCTCGCGCATGGTGATGTTTTCGTAGGTCACGGCACAGGCGGGCACCTCAACGGTTGCGTTGAACGAGGGCAACACGGTGTCGGCCACATTCCAGGGAGAGGTGAGGTTCATGGTGGCACGCAACTTCATGTCGGTTTTCAGCGGTGCGGCGAGGGCACGGGTATCCTCGGGCAGATGGGTGAGCAGGTCGGCAACGGGGAGGCCGTCGATTTTCGCATCGAAGCTGTTGACCATAGGCAGGGAGGAGAAATCGAGTTCGGTGTTGAAGTTCAACTTATAGTCGTTGAGCGCCACAATGAAGTCGTTGAGCGAGAGTGCCAACGGTTTGTTGTGGTCCCAACTGATTTGGCCGTCGAGACCAAACGTGAGATTGTTGAAGTTGTATTGGCGCAGCAACGGGGTGTTGCAGTTGCCGTTGATGTCGAGGCGATAGCGCGGGAGGTCTTTCTCGGTGAGCTCGGCTGTGGCGAGGGCCACCGACACGTCGAGCGAGTCGGGGAGCGAACGGAAGCGCAACGGCGCGGCCTTTTCAATGGCAAAGCGGTTGATGGTGATTGAGGGTAGTTCAAGCGGGGTGCTCTCCTCCTCGGTTTTGGTGGTGTCGGTGGGCACGATGAGGTAGTTGGCCACAGTGTCGTTAACCTGCACCAGGTTCACTTCGGGGGTGGTGAACACCACGTCGTAGAGACTGATTTTACCTATTAATAGGGGGAACACGTTCACCCCGGCATGAAACGATTTGAGCGAGATCAGCTTGTCGGCATCGACCGGCAGGGTGGCTTTCACCGAATCGGGCAACTCATCGAGCGAACGCGACACCACGTTGAGCGAATCCACATCGAGTGTCAACTCGGGGAAGGTGTGCCAGAAGGTAAGCTCCACGCGGTCGATGGTCACATCGGCAAGGAGCTGCTTCGACGCTTGCTCACACACAATGGGTGTGAGGCGCTCGGGAGTGAGGATGCACACAATGAGCGTGCACACCAGGAAGAACAAGCCGATGAGCGAGGCGGCAGTGATGCCCGCAATTTTCAGCAGGCGACGCCACAGAGGGCGTTTGGCGGTAGTTGTAACAGTCTCTGACATGAACTATTTCCGGTAAAAGATTGACAACGTTAACGGGCTGTTATGTGGAAACAGGCCTGTTTGTATTCATATTTCACATAGCAACGCCCCTTTTCGCGCATGGCGAAAACCACTTCGGCAAGGAGGTTTTTCATATCCTCCTGGGTTGTGGGCACAGCGGGGTTGTTGCAGATAAATTTCGCGTAACTGATGTCGAACGTGGTGCCGTAGAGGTGGGCGGAGGTGTCGACGGCGTTGCGATTGCGGCGGCGCAGATGTTTCACCAGTGCCGGGGTGCGCAACACACTGGTCACTTTTATGCGGTAGTCGCCACCCCCACGCGCCTTGAGCGAATCACGGAAGGCGATGCCGATGTCGGTGAGGAGTTTGTCGGCTTTCGGCACAAGGTAAGGGAGCGAGTGTGAGAGGTGGTCGAGGTAGTAAGCTTCGCAACTTTTCAGGCGCACGAGCGATGCTCCGGCCTTCCAGGCATCGGCAAGGTTGTTAATCGGCTTGATGCCGATTTTCGAAGCCACAGCGATGTGGAGGTAGTTGCTGTCGTTAAACACCCGGTGGCAAGCGCCTACCGAGTTGATGTGTATGCGATGGCCACCCGGGGGCATGGAGTCGTAGTGGGCCTCATGCTTGTTGGTGTGGCGGATGGTGTCGTTGGGCGAGAGGATGGCAAGGATGTCGGCCGAACTGATTTTTATTTCCTCTTCGGGGATTTCGGAGGTAGTGGATGAGGTTTCATCGGACTCCGAGGGCTCCGACGAATCGGTGGGTTCGGGAGTGTCGGAATCTGACAACGGTTCCGTTGATTCGGCCGGCTCGGAGAGTTCGGCCAATTCGGTGGCTGTGGTGGTGTCGGAGCAGTCGGGAGTGTTGGTGTGTTTCTTGCCGAAGGCTATCCACAACACCAGCAACAGGGCCAAGGCCCCCATCACATATATCGTTATTCGCTGTAAAGGGTTGTTATTCATCAGTTAAGCGAAGCATTTCCGGTGATTATTGCATAAAACTTTTCGGTGGCCGACTGCAGCAGATCGAGCACAAGTTCAAACCCCTCGGCGCCCTCATAGTAAGGGTCGGGGACATAGTCGTAGCGAGTGGCCACATTAAACATCAACGACATGGGCAACACTTTCGCCACCCCCTCAACGGTGGGGGCCAGCTGCTGCAGGTCGCGCTGATTGGCGCTATCCATGGCGAAAATCACATCGAAGTTGTCGAAATCGCTTATCTGCACTTGGCGGCAACGGTGGTTTAACTCGTAGCCGCGACGACGAGCGTGAACGCGCATACGGGTGTCGGGCAGTTGGCCGATGTGATAGTTTCCGGTGCCGGCCGAATCAATTACCCAACGCAAACTGTCGCCCCGCTCATCCACAAGGGCTTGCATCAACCCCTCGGCGGCCGGCGAACGACAAATATTTCCAAGACACACAAACAAAACACGCACCGGCTGCCCCTCGGCATACCGGCTGCGCATAGCTTCGATCACTTGTTGCTGCGATTGGTTCATTCTGTTGCTCATATATTACCACAAAATTAACCAATTCCCCCGTCATTTCATAATTTTGCCCCCAAATTAACGGAACAAAGCCGCAACAGCTTAGCCCCGGGGTGCGGCGGGGCGTTTGCGGCAAAGTTACGATATGAGAGTTAGGGTTGCGGAAGAGGTGGCAAAAAGTTTGAAGTATTGAAGATTATTTGTATATTTGCAAGCTGAAAGATAGGCCTACGGGGGTTGTTATATCCCACAAGCATCTTCAATGCTGATTATCAAGCGGTTGAGGGTGGCTGTAGCCTATAATATGAACCAACTGACTACTGATTGCACGGAGTTAGAAAGCGATGCCATGAAGCTCCGACGGCAATAAGAAAGAGTGTCGTTATCACGTTAACGAAATTTAAAATAATAACTAAACATACTTTTTAACCCAAATGCAAAGTAAAGGAACCCTCGGAAGCATTATTGCAGGTGTCATTGCGATATTCCTGGTGCTCGTGTGCTTGTTCTACCTTTCTTTCTCGTTGGTAAGCAGCAAAGAGGAAGCAAAGGCCGACCAATACGCATTGGCTGTTGCAGGAAACCATGGCAAAAACTCCGAGCAGTACAACAAGGCTTATAAAGCCTACATCGACTCAATCAGCAAGCAACCTGTTTGGTTGGGTTACAACTACAATGAAGTACAGAAATGGGGCGTAGGCCTCGGTCTTGACCTGAAAGGCGGTATGAACGTAATTCTTCAGGTGTCAATGCCCGATATGCTCCGTTCAATGAAAAACGCTGACGCCGACGCAGCGTTTGACCAAGCGCTTGCCAACACCGATTCAATCATCGGCGGCAACCACTCGTCAGACTATGTTGGCACTTTCGTTGAGCAATATCGCAAGCTCAACGCCGGCGCCGACTTCTCGGTAGTGTTCAGCGCAATAATCAAACCCGGTCAGAGCGACAAAGCCGTTGTATCGACTTTGAAGTCGGAAGTTAAGGACCGTGTGAACAACTCAGCCACCAACGTGCTCCGTAGCCGTATCGACGCCTACGGTGTTGTATCACCCAACATCCAAGTGCTTCAGGACAACGATGGCCAGATTCTTCTCGAGCTCCCCGGTGTGAAAGAGCACCAGCGTGTTCGCGAACTTCTGCAGCGCTCGGCCAACCTGGAATTCTATGAATGCTACAGCGCCAACGAAATCACAGGCCAAGTGGCTCAACTCGACAACGCCCTCCGCGCCAACAGCGGCACAGGCTTGCGTGAGCACTTCCTGATGATTAACAGCGACGCTTCACCCGTGTTTGGTATCGCCACCGCCAAGGAGCGCGAAGTTATCGACAACCTCTTGGCAAGCAACGAAGCCAAACAATACCTGCCCAGCAACTTGAAGCTCCGTTGGTCGGTTAAACCCACCCCCGTGAACTTCAACGACACTGTAACCAAGCAGGAACGTCAAATCGACACCTATCAGCTCATCGCCCTCCGCGCCACCAACGGCGGCCCCGCCCTCGACGGTAGCTGCGTGGTAAGCGCATCAAGCGACTTTGAGCAGATGCAGGGTAACGTGGTTTCAATGACCATGAACTCTGACGGTGCACGCGACTGGGCTCGCATCACACAGCGCAACATCGGTCACCCCGTAGCCATCGTGCTCGACGACCTCGTTTACTCATATCCTAACATCCGCACCGCAATTGAAGGTGGCCGCTCACAAATCACCGGTGACTTCACCGTTGAAGAGGCTCAAGACTTGGCCAACGTGTTGAAGAGCGGTAAGATGACCGCCAAGGTTAACATCATCTCGGATATGGTTGTTGGTCCGTCGCTCGGTCAGCAAGCTATCGAATCGGGTATGTGGTCGTTCGTAGTAGCCTTGATTCTGTTGATGATTTTCATGTGCTGCATCTACGGTTTGATTCCCGGCCTTGTTGCTAACTTCGGTTTGATTTGCAACTTGTTCTTCACCTTCGGCATTCTGTCGTCGTTCCAAGCAGTGTTGACCCTTAGCGGTATCGCCGGTATCGTGTTGGCATTGGGTATGGCCGTTGACGCCAACGTGCTTATCTTCGAACGTGCAAAAGAGGAACTTCGTGCAGGCAAGAACGTTCGCACCGCCATCGCCGACGGTTACAGCAACGCCTTCTCTGCAATCTTCGACTCAAACTTGACCTCAGTAATCACCGGTGTAATCTTGATGTTCTTCGGCACAGGCCCCATCAAAGGTTTCGCCACAACTCTTATCATCGGTATTATCTGCTCATTCTTCACCGCAGTTTATTTGACTCGTATCATCTTCATTGTTGGTGGCAAGAAGAAAGCATTCCAAAAAATTACCTTCACAACCCCGATTTCGCGCAACATGTTTAGCGGCACCCACTTCAACTTCTTGGGCGCTCGCAAGATTTCGTTCAGCATCGTCGGCATCTTCGCCATCGTGGTTATCGCATCACTGTTTACCCGCGGTTTGAACCAGGGTATCGACTTCTCGGGTGGTCGTAACTACATCGTGAAGTTTGAGAAACCGGTATCAACCGAACACTTGCAACAAGTGCTCACTCCGGTGTTCAACACCAACGGCGAAGTGGCTTCAGTGTCGGTTATCACCATTGAGAACTCTAACCAGGTTCGCATCTCAACCAACTACAAGATCAAGTCATCGGAAGAAGCAACAGCTATTGAGGACGAAATCACCCACAAGATGTTCGACACCTTCAAGGCTGAAGGCTTGCTCCCCAACGGCATGAGCTTCGACGACTTCTCAACCACCGACGAAACTCAAGGTATCCTGCAGTCACAGACCGTAGGCCCGACTGTTGCTAACGACATGCGTAACAAGGCTTACATCGCCGTTATCCTGTCGCTCATCGCTATGTTCCTCTACATCCTGCTCCGCTTCCGCAACGTGGCATTCTCACTCGGTGCGTTGGCAGCCGTAGCGTTCACAGCGTTCTCAATCATCGGCTTCTACTCATTGTTCTGGGGCATCCTTCCCTTCGCAATGGAAATTGACCAAACCTTCATCGCCGCCATCCTGACCATCATTGGTTATCAGATTAACGATACCGTGGTTGTGTTCGACCGTGTGCGTGAAAACGTTGGTCTCTATCCCAAGCAGGACTTCTTCACCA
>CAZDIC010000012.1:0-2832 GCA_964505395.1 uncultured Alistipes sp.
CCCCTTATTAATGCTACAAAGTTATAAAAAAATGCGCAAAAAAGCAAGTGGAAAAGTCACGAAAAAACACACTCCCGAGCGCCACTGAAAGCAGTCGCGTCAGGAGTGTGGAAATTATCTGATAAATAAGCTTTTGGTTATTCTTCGACGGGCATAAATTGGCAACGAGCCTCCTCCATCACCGATGCCGGGAGCAGGGCGCTGAAGAGGTTGAAAAGAGTGTCGCGAGGGGCATCCTCCTTCACAGCCACAAAGGCGGTGTCGATGCCGGGGATTGTGCCGAGCACAAGGTCGGAGTCAATGTTAGCAATGTCACATGCCAAGCCGCTGGCATAGCCGTTGCGGGTTTTTATAACCACCAAATTCCCTGTAATTGTCACAGAGAGAACCGATGGGAGCGAATCGGAGTTGTTGGCATCGGTTGTCTTAGAGTGTTTACCATTGCGGCGAGCATAACCGTTTGTTGCGCCCACCACATAACGATAGCTTCCGCGATCATCGGAAACTTTGTTAGCCTTCAGCAACTTTAAGTCGCGTGACAGAGTGGCCTGTGTAATCGAGTAGCCACGTAGCGCAAGCTGGTGTGATAAATCTTCTTGCGATGAAATTACCTGATGCGCGAGAATATCAATAATCTCGGGCAATCTTGCTTTTCTGCTATTCATGACCTGCAGTTATTTGATTGATGTTCGGGTTATGATTGGTTTTGTTTAGCTAATGGGGCATCGGGTAAGGTGTAAGACTTTCATACTACATGCAGCAAAAATATGCAGTTTTTTGGCAAAAGATTTCTTGCAAAAACCCGATAAAATCGGCGGTCAAATGAAAAGCAAGAGCCGTCGCCTCGTGTTAGAGAAGCAACGCCGGAAGCTGATATTCAATCGTGATTTTCTTAACTCCGACGATAAAGTTATCGAATAAATTTGAAACAACCTAATTTTTTGTGAATTATTTTTCAGTAAAAATCAGCACATTACGCTATATTTATGCGTTAAATCGTTGAATATTACGCATATAGAGCTGTGGAAAATTTGTCAACTTTTTGTAGCATTTTTCTCTTCATTTTGATGACTTGCGGGCAATGTTTTGTTGAAAATCGTTCTACATAAGCGATAAAAAACACCGGCAGAGCCACATGCCATGCCGGTGTTTTTATGCGATTTTGCAATACAATTTACGGAATTATTGCAAAGAGTTTACACTTCAAAAAAATGTGTATTTTTATGCATCTTTTGTAAGGTCGAGAACCACATTATCACGACCCTTTTCGTGATACAATTTGCGGAGCGGATTAGCGGTTGCCTCCTCATAGTTCTTGCGCGAACGATAGATGTCGAGCGCCATGTAAACAGCACTGCGCATCGACTCCTCGGAGGCAAGATTCTGCCCTGCGATGTCGTAGCCTGTGCCATGGTCGGGCGAAGTACGCACAAAAGGCAATCCGGCGGTGTAGTTCACGCCCGATTCCATTGCGATGGTTTTGAAGGGCGCCAAACCTTGGTCGTGATACATGGCCAACACGCCGTCAAACTTAGTGTACTGACCGTTGCCGAAAAATCCGTCGGCGGCATACGGGCCGAACACGTGCATTTTGTTGGTGGCACACTGCTCAATGGCGGGTTTGATGATGTTGGCCTCCTCCTCGCCGAGCAGGCCGTTTTCGCCGGCATGAGGGTTGAGGGCCAACACTGCAATGCGTGGTTTCACAATGCCGAAATCCTGAATCAGGCTCTGATTAAAGATTTCGAGTTTCTCCACGATATGTTCGGTGGTGATTTCCGAGGCCACTTTGGCGATAGGCAGGTGGGTGGTGACCAATGCCACGCGCAAGGTGTCGCAACACAGAATCATCAACGATTTGGCACCGTCGCCAATCGACGACTCCAAATACTCGGTGTGGCCGGGGAATCGGAACAGTTCGCTCTGGATGTTGTTCTTGTTAATCGGAGCGGTCACAAGCACGTCGATAGCCCCCGAACGAAGGTCGGCAACGGCACGTTCCAAAGCAGCAAAAGCCGCCTCACCGGCAGCCTGTGTGGATGTGCCCGGTGTGATGTGTGCATCTTGACCAATTACATTAATCACATTGCAACAGTCGCGGCGAGCTTCCGACGGGTCGGCTATCTGCACGTACTGAGTGCCTTGAAGTTCCAATCCTTTGCGATAGTAGGCGGCAATGCCGGCGCTGCCATACACAATCGGAGTGCAAAGTTCGAGCATTCGGTTGTCGTCGAAGGCCTTCAGAATCACTTCATACCCGATGCCGTTAAAGTCGCCGTGGGTGATACCCACCTTAATGCGTGGCAGCCCGTCGTCGGCAATATGGTTTGCACGTTCACGGGGTGCGCCCTTACGCTGTTGCTGATTGTTTTTTTGTGCCTTGGCATCGTCATGCACAGGGCTGTTATCCTCTTTCATTGCGTTTTCTATTGAATAAACGGTTAGACTATCCCCAACCCATTCCGGGCATAAAGTTACAAAAAAACGTAGCATATAGCAATAAAGAAGTTGTAGAATAGTAGTCACACGGCCATCTCACGGCCTTTACACGGCCTTCACACAATCTTCACACCGCCCGCACACAGCCGCAACCCGAGCAATGGAGTATTGCTGAAATTTTATTAACTTTGCACTATCGGGTCGCCCCGATGCTTGTAACAGCCTATCTCATTTACCTAATGAAACCGATTATAACTTTTGCAGCAGCCTGTCTATTAGGCTCTTGCTGCTTTTCAGCCGATGCAAAGGCATTCACACTTCAGCACAACACTGAGGTAACAGTGAGCTATCCGTCGACAGCACGCAAAGTGTTGCCCACAGCCGTTGAATTGC
>CAZDIC010000012.1:2932-19755 GCA_964505395.1 uncultured Alistipes sp.
ACAGTGAGCTATCCGTCGACAGCACGCAAAGTGTTGCCCACAGCCGTTGAATTGCTTGAACGAGATTTCAACGCAGTGTTGAGCAGTCAGCTACGTGTGGTTAGCTCCGACAACGCCATGATTCAAATAACCATCGACAACAGTGCGGTGGCCAACAGTCAGGGGTTCAAGATGGAGGTTAAGCCCGACGGCACACTCTCCATTGTGGGGCACGACAGCCACGGTGCCGCCTACGGTGTGATGCAACTCTCACGCATGCTCGGTGTGTCGCCATGGGAATGGTGGGCCGATGTTACCCCCAACACACTCACCGGTTTTGAGTTGCCTGAGGGGTACACCGATGAGCAATCGCCCGACGTGGAATATCGCGGCATCTTTATCAACGATGAGGACTGGGGCATAGCCCAATGGAGCTCGTTCAACTACGAACCGATTGAAATTCCGAACCACCAGATGCGCATCGGCCCGAAAACCAATGCCCGCATATTTGAACTGATGCTGCGACTGAAGGCCAACACCTTCTGGCCGGCAATGCACAACTGCACCGTACCGTTCTTCTTCACCGATGGGAACCGCGAAGTGGCCGAGAAATATGGCATCTATATCGGTGGGTCGCACTGCGAACCGATGGCGTCGAACACCTTCGGCGAATGGAGCGTGCGTGGCCAAGGCGACTACGACTACGTGACAAACAGCGAGAATGTGTGCAAATTTTGGGAAGACCGCGTGAAAGATGTCGCCGGCCAGGAAATCATCTACACCCTCGGCATGCGCGGGGTGCACGACGACCCGATGAACGGCGCCAACACCGTGGAGGAACAGAAAGCGGTGCTCTCACGCGCCATTGCCGACCAACGCAACCTCCTCGGGAAATATGTCAACACCGACGTGACCAAAGTGCCGCAAGTGTTCATCCCCTACAAAGAGGTGTTAGATGTGTATAACGCCGGATTGGAAGTGCCCGACGATGTTACACTGATGTGGTGTGACGACAACTACGGCTACATACACCACTTCCCCACCGAGGCCGAAAAGCAACGCACCGGGGGTAACGGCGTTTACTACCATGTGTCATACTGGGGCCGCCCCCACGACTATCTGTGGCTCGGCACCTTCAGCCCGGCGCTTGAGCAACAACAGCTCAACCTGGCCTACGACCGTGGCATCGACCGTATGTGGATTCTCAACGTGGGCGACATCAAGCCCGCCGAATATCAGATAGAACTGTTTATGGACATGGCATGGGACATCAAGCAGGTGCGTTCACGTGGCGTGAAAGGGCACCTCACCGACTTCCTTGCACGTGAATTCGGCGACGCTCACGCCGCAACACTTGCCAATGCCTTAACCGAATCGTATCGCCTGGCGTGGGTGCGCAAGCCCGAATTTATGGGCAACACCCGCGAAGAGGAGTATGGCAACCCCTATTATCGCATTGTGCGCGACCTGCCATGGAGCGCCGACTCACTGCAACGCCGCATGACTCAATATGAAGCACTCTCAAACACGGTTGAGCAACTCGCATCGGAGATGCCCGCCAACCGTGCCGATGCATATTTCCAGTTGGTAAAATACCCCGTGCAAGCCGCCTGCGAGATGAACCGCAAACTCATCGACGCACAGTTTTCGCGCCATGGTGCCAAGCTGTGGACTCAAAGCGATGCCGCCTACGACAGCATTGTTTCACTCACCCGCGCCTATAACATCGGAATCAACAACAACGGCAAGTGGCACCGCATGATGGACCACCAGCCGCGCCGTTTGTCGGTGTTTGAACCGGTTGACCGTTCGGTGGCCGATTCAGCCATGGTTTCGGATGTTAACTACCTCTACCGCTGGAACGGCATCAACGCCAACGGCACATTCACACCGTGTGAAGGGCTCGGCTACGAGGAGGGTGCCATCGCCATTGCTTCAGGCGATGAGGTAACATTCGACTTCGGCTCGGTGAAAGCCGACTCGGTGACCGTGGAGCTGCGTTTGCTCCCCAACCACCCGGTTAGCGGCACAAAACTCACCGTTGCCGTTGCCATCGACAAGCAAAAACCGACGACACTCGACTATGAGACCTACGGCCGCAGCGAGGAGTGGAAAGAAAATGTGTTGCGCAATCAGGCAATACGCACCGTCACTCTGCCGTTAAAATCGGGTAAAAGCCACCGTGTGCGCATCAAAGCCCTCACCGAGGGTGTGGTGCTCGACCAAGTGATGCTCAAATAACAACACTCCACGGTCGTCAAAGAGAGCAACGGCAATCGCACCAACCCGCGATACCGGTAACCGCAACGCAATCGAACGCAAACAATTGAACACCAAATAATTGACTACTAAATAACAAACAATATGGAGAAAACTTGGAGATGGTTTGGTCCTAACGACAAAATCACCCTTGATATGTTGCGCCAAATCGGCGTAGAGGGCATTGTGACAGCCCTGCACCACATCCCCAACGGCGAAATCTGGTCGCTGGAGGAGGTGATGAAGATGAAAAACTTCATCGAAAGTCACGGCCTACGCTGGTCGGTTGTTGAAAGCCTGCCGGTGTGTGAATCAATCAAATATGCCGGTGCCGACCGCGACGAACTGATTGAAAAATATAAGGTTAGCCTCGCCAACCTGGGCAAAGCAGGTGTAAAAACCATCTGCTACAACTTCATGCCGGTGCTCGACTGGGCTCGCACCGACCTGGAATACCCCAACCCCGACGGCACTTCAAACCTCTATTTCAACCGTGCCGAATTTGCCTACTTCGACATCTACATCCTCAAACGCCAAGGTGCCGAAAACGACTACGATGCCGACACTCTCGCACGCGTGGATGCGCTGAAGCCCAAAATGGATAAGGAGGCCGAGCAGCGATTGGTTGAAAACATCATTGTGAAAACTCAGGGCTTTGTCAACGGAAACATCTCGGAAAACGACCTTGACCCGGTGGCTAAATTCCGCGAACTGTTGGCCCTCTACGACGGTATCGACGCCGACGCCCTGCGCGCCAACATGAAATACTTCCTTGAGGCAATAATGCCCGTGTGCGACGAGTATGACATCAACATGTGTGTACACCCCGACGACCCCCCATTGCAGATTCTCGGCTTGCCGCGCATCGTAACCTGCGATGCCGACATCGAAGCCTTCCTCAACGCTGTGCCAAACGAGCATAACGGCTTGACCTTCTGCGCCGGTTCGCTCAGCGGAGGTGCCCACAACAATGTGCCCGAATTGGCTGAGAAATATGCCTCACGCACCCACTTTGTGCACGCGCGCATCTGCAATGTGCTCCCCACAGGCGACTTCAAAGAGGCTTCACACCTCGACCCGCGCCTAATCGACGTGGTTCGCACCTTCCAAACCGTGCGCCCCAATGTGCCCATGCGCGTTGACCACGCCCCGCTGATGCTCGGCGATGAAAAGATGGGCTACAACGCCGGATATTCATTCCATGGCCGCATGTTGGCCCTCGGCATGGTGTCGGGCATGATGGCAACTATTGATGCAGAATTAGCAAACAAATAAATCTACAACTCATGAACGAATTATTTTCAGTAAAGGATAAAGTGGTGGTAATAACCGGCGGAACCGGAGTGTTGGGCTCATGCATCGGTGAATATTTGGCTCTTGAAGGAGCTAAGGTTGTGTTGATGGGCCGTCGCCGCGAAGAGGGCGACCGTCTTGTTGCCGAAATCACCGCAAAGGGCGGTGAAGCCACCTTCCTCGTAACCGACGTTATGAACGAAACTGTGCTCGAGGAAAATTGTAAAGAGATTCTCGCCAAATATGGCCGTGTTGACGCGCTGCTCAACGCTGCAGGCGGCAACATGCCGGGAGCCACAATCGCCCCAACAGGCACATTCTTCGATGTTAATGTCGACGACTTCCAAAAGGTGTTGAACCTCAATCTCACCGGCACGGTTATCCCCACTCAGGTGTTCCTGCGCCCGATGATTGAGGCCGGTAAAGGGGCTATCGTAAACTTCTCGTCGATGGCTGCCTTCCGTCCGTTGACCCGCGTTATGGGCTACGGCGCTGCCAAGGCCGGCATCAGCAACTTCACCCAATTCCTGGCCAATGAAGTTGCCACCAAGTTCACCCCCGGCATCCGCGTTAACGCCATTGCTCCAGGCTTCTTCCTCACCAACCAAAACCGTGCGCTGCTCACCAACCCCGACGGTTCACTCACCGAACGTGGTGCCGACGTGATTCGTCAGACCCCCTTCAAGCGTTTCGGTAAACCGGAGGAGCTCTGCGGCACAATCCAATATCTCATCTCCGACGCAGCCTCGTTTGTCACCGGCACAGTTGCCGTGGTTGACGGCGGCTTCAACGTCTTTGCCATGTAATTTGCATATCTTTGCTATGGGGGTCAAATCTATCCTTGCCATGTAGTTCTCTCATAGCAAATGTGATAAAATCAGCGCAGCCATGGGCCACCGCACGGTGACTCATGGCTGCCTTTTCTAACCAATAACTTAACTAATTCTAACCAAAAACTACTCTGTGTGTGTTGCTTTTACGTTTCAGTGTACCTATTATTTCAGTGTACCTATTTTATGTGTGTACCTGTTATTTCGTTAGCGATTCGGGCAACACCGGCATTGCGCCCTGCTGAGTGCACACATAGGCCGATGTTTCCACAGCCTTTGAATGGGCTTCAGCCACGGTGTGACCTTTCAGAATGTAAGAGATAAATGCTGCGGTAAACGAGTCGCCTGCGCCAACGGTGTCGGCAACGGCTACCTTCGGAGTGGGCTGGAACGACACATGGCCGGGGGTGAACACATAGCTGCCGTTGATGCCACAGGTCAGAATCAACATCTTCAAGTTATACTTGCCGAGAAGAATCCAACACTTATCCTGCAAGTCGATGCCGGGATAGCCGAACATACGGCTCACTGTAATCAGCTCCTCATCGTTGATCTTCAAGATATTGCAACGGTGCATCGAGTTGCAAAGAATCTCTTTGTTATAGAATCCCTGACGTAGGTTCACGTCGAACACCACCAAAGTGTCGTCGTTGTGAGGCATATCGTCGAGGAAACTGTTGATGGTGTTGCGCGACACCACATTGCGCTGTGCCAACGAGCCGAAGCACACGGCACGAGCATTGCGGGCCAACTCCTTCAACTTATCGGTGTAAGGGATGTTATCCCACGCCACATTCTCTTTTATATCATATTGAGGGATGCCGGCCTGGTCGATTTCAACCTGCACCACTCCGGTGGGATAAGGCACGGTTTCAATGATGTGGTGCACATCCTTCGTCGCAAAGTTCTCAAGAATCTCGGCACCGAGTGCATCATCGCCGATGGCACTGACCACACAGCTTTCCAAACCGAATTGCGACACATGATATGCGAAGTTGGCCGGCGCACCGCCAAGTTTCTTACCTTCAGGTAACACATCCCACAGGGCTTCGCCCATTCCTACTACAATGTCTTTCATGTCAATGTTATTTTTTTATTTTTAAAGTGTAATACATGAGATAAATCACGCCAATGAGCATCACCGACACGGCGCCGATTTGCCCTACCGCATCTGCGGCATACCCCATGGCGAGGGGGAAGATTGTGCCGCCAAACAGACCCATAATCATCAGCCCGGAAACCTCGTTCTTGGTGTCGGGCGACGATGTGAGTGCTTGAGCGAAGATTACGGAGAACACATTCGAGTTGCCGAAGCCAACGAGGGCGATACCGACATAGAGTAGTGAAAGCGTATCTCCTACAAGTAGTATAATCATTGAAGCCAACATCATCAGCACACTAAGTGCGAAGAAGCGTTTGGCCGACACATAGCGCAGGATGAAGGCACCGAGGAAGCAACCGAGTGTGCGGAAGATGAAGTAGATGCCGGTGGCATATCCGGCCTCTTCGAGCGGCAAGCCCACACGTTCCATGATGATTTTCGGAGCGGTGGTGTTGGTGCCCACATCAATGCCCACGTGACACATGATGCCAAGGAAGCAGAGCAGAATAAACGGTTTGCCCAACAGTTTCAAGCAAGCACCAATGCCGTTGGCTTTCTCTTGCTTCTCCTCCTCGATAGGGGTTGCCCAAAGAGCCGAGATTGACAGGAAGCTCACTACGGCATAAATGAGGAAGAGGATGCGCCAGTTGAGACCGAATGTGGTTACACAGGTTGTGGCACCCCACGCAGCCAGGATAGGCGCAAGAAACGATGCAATGGCCTTCACAAACTGGCCGAGGGTAAGGGTTGATGCCAGCTTGTCGCTACCGATAAGGTTGGTAACCAACGGATTGAGCGAAGTTTGCATCACGGCATTACCTATGCCGAGCAGCGAGAATGCTATCAACATGGTGAAATAGCCTTCGCCGGTGAGCGGCACTATCAGCGACACCACGGTGATTATCAAGCTGATAAGCACAGTGTTTTTGCGGCCGATTTTGTTCATCAACATGCCGGTGGGCACCGAGAAAATCAGGAACCAGAAGAACACCAGCGAGGGGAAGATATTGGCCTGCGAGTCGGTGAGTTGCAGGTCTTTCTGTACATAGTTTGAAGCTGTGCCGACGAGGTCGACAAACCCCATGGCAAAGAAGCACAACATCACCGGAATGAACTGGATAATGGAGCTTTTGCCTCTGTTCGGTTGAATTGAATTTGCGTTCATATTTGATTAACGAGTTTCAGGTATAAGCGGATAAACGGTTAATGAGTTCACTTTGGCGTTGCCCGCAGCCGATACCGACAGCGTGGTGTAAGGCGTGGTTGGGAACACGAGGTTGGTCATGGCAAATCGGCCGTCACCTTCAAAAGCTTCCACGCTACACTTGTCGACAAAGATGCGCAAGGTGTAGACCTTACCGTTGTTGTGAACGGGGGCAACAGTCACGGCGGGGAAATGCTCGCTGAAGTTCACAATGCCACTCTCGTTGCGGTTCATCGAGAATGTGTCGTGGTTGGCATCGAGCGTCATCACCACCTTTTCACCTGCGGCATTGCTGAGGGTCAACTCAGCTGTTGAAGCATTGCGCATATCCACGGTAGCAACTATCTCACACACACCGTCGTTAGCCTCCGGCAGAGCATAGCGCTTTGGCGACGAACCCACAGATTGTGATTTCACTGTCTTGGCAGCACCGCGAATGGCCTCCATCTCTGGCACAGGACGAACGGCAACATAGAGTTCGCCATCGGCAGCACGATACAGGCTCAAATCGCGAGCAATAGAGTTTGTACTGCGATATTGCATGGTGGGCACATCGTTGGCATACTGCCAGTTGCTCATCCAAGCTATCACCGTGTGGCGGTTGTCGGGCGCATTGCTAAATGACACCGTAGCGTAGTGGTCTTTGCCATAGTCCATCCATTTCTCGGTGTCGGCCGATGAGTCGCAACGGAAGGTCTTACCGTCGAAGTCGCCGACAAAATATTGAGTGGCACTACCTCCGAAGGGGCCGCCGGGGTTGATATTGCAAATCAGCACCCATTTCGATTCATTTGTACCGTCGATAGGTAGCTGCATCAGGTCGGGGCACTCCCACACGCCCTCTTGGCAGCCATATCCCTTGCCAAACGAACTTGTGAGAGTCCACTCCTTCAAGTCGGTTGAGTTGAAAATGAGCATTTCGCGGTCGAGAGCGCTTGCCAACACGAGCACCCAGCAACGGTTTTGCTCGTCCCAAAACATATTCGGGTCGCGGCTCTCACGGTTATAAATAATGATGGGGTTGCCGGCATAGTTGGTGAATGTGGCTCCGTTGTCGGTGCTGTAAGCCACGCTCTGCGCCTGAATGGCATCGGCCGAAGTGTAGAGGGCAACCACGGCATCACGGCCGAAACCGGCGGTGTTCTCCTTGTCAACAACTGCGCTACCGCTGAAAATCATACCAAGGCCGTTAGGCTCAAGCACTGTGGGCTGAGCCTCCCAAGTCACCAGGTCGCGCGATGTTGAGTGGCCCCACGACATATTCTGCCATTTCGAGCCGTAAGGATTATACTGATAATACAGGTGCCACACACCGTCTTTATAGAACATGCCGTTAGGATCGTTCATCCACCCGTAAAGCGGGGTGTGGTGATATAACGGACGATATTTCTCGCGGTTTGTGGTGTCGAAACTGTCGGAAAGTTTCAGCTCCGAGCCCCAAATGGCATCGGCAACCTCGCGCACATTACTACGGTTGTTATCGGTGCGCACATCGAGCAACAATCGGCTCCCGGCATAACCGGAAATCTCCAACGGCACATAATAGTCGATTTTGTTGGTCGAGAGGTTGACATTAAACTTGCGGTCGATGGCACCATCGCGTAAAATGGTCACCTGCGACAGCGGTGCATTCTCCTGAATGGGGAGAAGGATATAGCGGCTGTTGGCCGATATGCGCACGATGGCCGAATTTGAGCCTTGGTGACATATCTCTATCCCGTCGGTGGCTCCGGCCGTTACGCCGAACATCAACGTGGCGGCAACGCCTGTGATAAATCTTAGTCGGTTGTTCATATCAGTTTCTTTTTCTGTTTGTCGTTTGTTACTGTTCGAGTTTCCCACTCGTTTCATTTTCGGTTCGGCCGGCGATTTCGCTGCCGTAGCTCAAAGTGCTGCGCGAGTGCAACAATTTGATGTCGCAAATTTACTCTTCTATACAACGAAACTTATAGCAACAATGTTACTTATCAGCCGACGGTTGTTTCAACGCAACATTTGTGGCATTTAATGCAACAAATGTTGCACTCTTCGCCTCCCACAAATGCTTCATCTACATTCAAAAAATCACCTAACACCCACATTTTGCGTGTGAAATGAAAAAATTTTGTATATTTGCCACGAAACGATTTGCGAAATCATCCGATTTTCAAGTTAACCATTCTATCGAATTTTTTACCCAATGAAAAATCTTTGTAGGATTATTGCAACATTCATGCTTGTGTGTGGCCTGTTGACGAGCTGCCAACATCAACAAAAATTCCGTATAGGAGTGTCACAATGCAGCTACGACGACTGGCGCGAAAAGCTTAACGATGAAATAAAACGTGAAATACTTCTGCACAACGATGCGGAGGTGGAGATTGTGTCGGCCTACGACGACACCACCAAACAGATTGCCGACATACAAGACCTTATCGACCGGAAGTTCGACATTATTATAGTGTCGCCCATCGAAGCCAATGCCATCACCCCGGTGATTCGTCAGGCCCACGACAAGGGTATTCCAACAATCATGTTCGACCGCAACATCAACGACACCTGCTACACCGCCTACCTCGGGGCCAACAACGTAATCCTTGGCAAGGCGGCTGCCGACTACATTGCATCACGACTCAACGGCACTGGCAATGTTATCGAAATCAAAGGTTTACCCGGCTCCACACCGGCGATAGAACGTCACAAAGGGTTTGTAGAAGCGCTTGAGAATCACCCTGATATCCATCTGCTCGGTGTGGGCGTGGGCGATTGGACACCGGAGAGCGTTGACGCCGTGGCCGATTCGTTGCTGACACTCTACCCCAACACCTCGGCTATCTTTGCTCAAAACGACCGAATGGCCATCGCAGCACGCGATGTGGCAAACCGCCACAACCTGCACAACATGATAATTGTGGGCATCGACGCCGTGGCCGAAGTGGGTATTAAAGCTGTGGCCGACGGAGTTATCGACGCCACATTCCTATACCCCACCGGTGGCGCGGAGTTGGTGCAAACAGCCCTTAAAATCCTCAAAGGTGAACCATACAGTTCAAACACAATACTGTCGTCGGTACACCCCGTCGACCGGTCAAACGCTGAAATCCTGCAACTGCTGTCGCAATCGCTAAACCACGAAACCGAAAAAGTGGCCTACCTGAAAAGCCAGGTTGACGACTATTCCGACCGGCACGACGGCCAACAGGCACTGCTCTACTCGTTTCTCGCCATCATCCTGCTCTCGGCAGGGTTCATTTTCCTTATGTTACGCGCCTTCTGGAGCCGCAAACAGCACCAATTGGAACTGAGCGAGCAAAACCGACAACTCACCGACCAACGCGACGAACTGGTGAAACTTAACACTCAACTGCGCGAGGCCACGCAAGCAAAATTGGCATTCTTCACCAATGTATCGCACGACCTTCGCACACCGTTAACACTTATCTCAGAGCCGATTACACAACTCAAAGAGGCCGACAACCTCAACGAGCAGCAGAAAGTGTTGATGCGCCTGGCCGATAAGAATGTAAAAATCCTCATGCGCCTTATCAACCAGATTCTCGACTTCCGCAAATATGAGAACGGCAAAATGCAACTGTCGCTCTCGGAGGTCAACCTGCACGATTACGCCCCGGAGTGGACCGACGCCTTCCGTCCGCTGGCGCTGAAGAAACATATACATTTTAATGTAACCGTAACCGAAGCCACCAACACCCGCATGGCTGTTGACCCGGAGAAGATGGAGCGCATACTGTTTAACCTGCTCTCAAACGCCTTTAAATTCACCCCCGAAAACGGCAAAATCACAACCACGTTCGACACCGTTGACAATCAGCTGATTATCACCGTGAGCGACAACGGAAAGGGGATGGCCGAGGAGGATGTAAAACGTATTTTTGAGCGTTTCTATCAGGTTGACAAGGTGAATCCGAAAGGGTCGGGCATCGGGTTGGCTTTGGTAAAAGCCTTCGTGGAACTCCATGGCGGCAATATCACCGTGGAGAGCACCCTCGGCCACGGCACCACATTCACCGTGACCATTCCGGTGATGCATGTCGACGAACACGAAACCGACAAACAGAGCGCCCCCATAGCCGCAACCGGCAACACAACCGGCACAACAGCTTCAGCCAACGCGCACACCTCAGTCAACACAATAGTCTCAACCGAAGCTACACACAACAACCTCGTGACCGATGAGTTAGGCGACGTTGAGCCGGAGGGAATTGAGCTTGACGACAGCAAACCGTGTGTGCTGGTCATTGACGACACCGCCGACATTCGCACTCTGTTGCGCGGACTTCTCGCCGAGAAATATTGCGTTATAGAGGCTTCAAACGGCAAACAGGGCATTAAACTCGCCACCAAATATATCCCCGACCTTATCATCTGCGACATAATGATGCCGGAGCTTGACGGCCTGCAATGCTGCAAAATACTAAAAAACGAACCTACTACTTCACACATCCGTGTGTTGCTGCTCACAGCCTGCTCGCTCGACGAACAGCGAGTGGAGGGTTACGAAAGCGGAGCCGACGGCTACCTATCAAAACCATTTAATTCACAGGTGCTTATGGCACGCGTGGCATCACTACTCGAAAACCGCAAACGCATTGCCGAGGCTGAAGAAAACAACACACTGCCACTGCCGCAACCGAAAACCGACAGTAAGCCTACACCGAAACCGAGCAATATTGACAACGAATTTTACGCTCGCTTCCTCGAAATTGTCAACAAGGAGATGGCCAACTCCGACATCAGTGTTGAGGAAATTGGTGCCCGTCTCGGGCTGAGCCGTGTGCAGTTCTACCGCAAAATCAAAGCCCTCACCAACTATTCCCCCAACGAACTGCTGCGCAACATTCGCCTGAAGGCGGCCTACAAACTGCTGACCTCAACCGAGAGCACCATTGCCGAAGTGGCATATCAGGTTGGATTTGCATCACCATCCTATTTTTCGAAATGTTTCAAGGACTTCTACGGTGAACTTCCGGCCGATGTGCAACGCCGCACATCAAAAATTTCCGACAAATAACACACCCCGGCAAGCCGATGACCCCAGAAATGATACATTTGTTGCATCATTTGTTTCATTGTTCAAAAAATTGCATCATACGCAACGAGATTGTGATACTTAGGTGAACAGCACATTATAATTTTGCGACGTAATGTTTCACTTAACAACAACAATTAACCACATAAACCATGAACTTGAGGTCAATATTTACTTGGATGATGATGCTCATAGCAGTAGCATCATTACACGCCGAAACTATCACCGTGCAAGGCACAGTGATATCCAAGACAGATGGCGAGCCCCTAATCGGAGCATCAGTTGTTCCGGTAACACAATCAGCACAGGGTGTTGCTACCGATCTTGATGGCAACTTTGTTATTAAAGTGGAAGCCGGTACGAAAATCAAAGTATCGTACATCGGTTTCAAGTCACTGACAGTTGATGCTCGCCCGCAGTTAACAATTGAACTGGAAGAGCAAAACGCACTCCTCGACGAGATAGTCGTTGTGGGTTACTCCTCGGAGCGCAAAGCCGACCAAACCGGCTCTGTATCGGTAGTAAAAATGAAAGATGTGGCCGACGTGCCCACCGGCAACGCCATGCAAGCATTGCAGGGCCGTGTAGCCGGTATGCAAATCACCACCGACGGTACCCCGGGCGGTAACTCCACATCAACCTCCATCCGCGGTGCTTCATCGTTCCGCAGCGATGCCAACGGCCCTCTTTACGTTATCGACGGTGTGATGACTCGCGACAACGTAGGTACAATCCTTAACAGCAACGACATTGAATCAATGCAGGTGTTGAAAGATGCCGCATCGGCCGCCATCTATGGTGCACAAGCCGCCAACGGTGTGGTAATCATCACCACCAAGCGCGCCAAAAAGGGTGAAGCACACATCACATTCGATGCCACACTCACCGCACAGACCTACAACAGCGGGCTTGACCTTCTGAACGCCGACGAATGGGGCACCGTTTACTGGGCCGCTTATCGCAACGCCAACAATGGAGCAACACCGCAAAGCGCAGTCTACGGCAGCGGAACCACTCCGAAACTTCAAACCTACAAGAACTTGAACGGTGCCGACGTGCTCCCCACCAACACCGACTGGGAAGATGAAATTCACCGCACGGCACTGATGCAAACCTACACCATCGGCCTGTCGAAAGGCGCCGAGAACGGTTCAACATCATTCTCACTCAGCTGGCTCGACCACGACGGTATTATCAAAGGCACCGATTTCCAACGCGTTAACTCACGCATCAGCTCCGACTACGGTTTCCTCAACAACCGACTGAAAGCCGGCGGCAACATGGCAGTGAACTGGTGGCGCGCCCACTATGCTCCCGACGGAGTGGAGGAAGGTGCCATCAAACAGCACCCTGCAAAAGCCGTTTACGACGTAACAGGCGAATATAACGACGCTATATCAGATGTTTTGGGCGATGCTCCCAACTACGTGCGCCTCATCAACAACAACGCCAACAACAAACATGAATATTGGCGCGTGTTTGGTAACGCCTACTTGCAGATTGAACCGGTGAAAAACCTGCTCATCAAGACCAACTTTGGTGTGAACTACTACAGCGAAACCAACAAAACCTTTGAACCGGCCTACCTGCGCGACAGTGTGAACAAACTTTCGCAATCTATGGCCAAGAATGTCGACTGGGTATGGACCAACACCGCACAATATAACATCGACTTCGGCAAAAATTCACTCATGGCCCTCGCCGGTTTGGAAGCAAAACGCTATCACGCCGAAGCATTCAACGGCTACGGCACAAACCTCGCCATTGAAGATGAAAACTACCTTTACCTGTCGCAGGTAACTTCAGGTAAGGATGTAGGCGCCAGCGCCAGCAACTACTCTATGTTCTCAGTGTTTGGCAAACTCAACTACAACTACGACGACCGCTACCTGGCATCGTTCACCCTACGCCACGATGCATCGTCGCGCCTCAGCTCAAGCAACAATGCCGACTACTTCCCCTCGGTATCAGCCGGTTGGCGCATCAGCCAAGAAAGCTTCATGAGCGGCACACGCTCATGGTTGACCGACCTTAAACTTCGCGGATCGTGGGGTATCAACGGTAACGATATCATCGACAACGAAGCGTTCTACACCAAATATCTTGCAAGCCTCAACGGCGCCTCCTACAACATGAACGGCGACGGCACCACACTGGCCTCAGGCGCTTACAAGACCCGCTCAACCAACCCCGATTTGACCTGGGAAAAGACCTACCAGACCAACGTTGGTTTCGATGCCGCATTCCTCAACAACCGCTTGGTTGTAGCAGTTGACTACTTCTACAAGAGCACTCACGACATGCTGGTTGAAAAGCCTTACATCGCCGTTATCGGTGAAGGCGGTTACTGCTGGTACAACGGTGGTTCGATGGTCAACAAAGGTGTGGAAGGTGTGTTCACATGGCGCGACCGCGTGAAAGACTTCAGCTATGAGGTTAACCTCAACGTCACCCTCACCAAGAACCGCGTGACCTCTCTGCTCGACGATATCTACTACACCTATGGCGGTGGTAACGGTATCGACAAATCGCTCGTTGGCCAGGCGTTCGGCTCATGGATGGGCTACGAAACCGACGGCGTGTTCCGCACACAAGCCGAAGTTGACGAATACTGCGCAAAATATGATGTTGAGTTCGGTCGTCCCGGCGTGGGCCGCATCCGCTATGTCGACACCAACGGCGACGGCAAAATCAACAGCAGCGACCGCACATGGTTGGGCAGCGACCTGCCGAAAGCCCAGTTTGGCTTGAACCTCTCTGGCGCTTACAAAGGCTTCGACCTGAGCTTATTCTTCAACAGCATCATCCGCGATGCCTACAACAACTCGAAATACTACACCGACCTGTTCCAATGCTGGACCGGTAACCACTCTACACGCTTGCTCACAGCCGCTGCAGCCTACGACAAATATCTCACCACAGGCTACTATGACTGCGACACCCCCGCACCCACAACCGACAACGGCAACAACGAAAACGAAGTGTCGCGCTTCTACATTGAGGACGGCTCATTCCTGCGCCTCAAGACCTTAACCTTGGGCTACACCCTGCCGAAGAATGTGCAACGCAAACTGTCGCTGAGCAATGCCCGCGTTTACTTCCAAGCTCAGAATGTGTTCACCGTCACAAGCTACACCGGCGCTGACCCCGAAGGTTTGGGCTATCCCTACTCACTTCCGCGCCAATACACATTCGGCATTCAATTCGGTTTCTAACAGCATTAACACCAACAATCATGAAACTACATAACATAATTATAGCAATGGGGCTTGTAGCCGCTACGACAGCTTGCTCCGACGATTTCCTTACCAATGTGCCTCAAGGCTCTCTCAACGAGGGCGTAATGGGCTCAACTGCCGGTGTTGACCTGCTGGTAAACTCGGCCTACGCCGCTCTCGGCGGCCCGGAGGGGCAAGACTGGAGCGTGTGGTGCCACCCCACTTCCAACTGGACCTACGGTGAAGTTCGCGCCGACAACGCCTACAAAGGTGGTGGCGGCACAGGCGACCTTAACGAAGTGCACCGCATGGAGATTTTCGACGTGCAGCCCAACAACGGCTTCCTCGACAGCAAATGGTATCACCTCTACTGCTCGCTGCAGCGCTGCAACGCCGCCCTCAATGTGCTCAACACCGCATCCGACAGTGAGGTTGCCAACCGCGCATCGCGCATCGCCGAAATGAAAGTGCTCCGCGCGCACTTCTACTTCGAACTCTCTCGCTTGTTTAACAAGATTCCCTACTTCGACGAAAATGTTGCCAACCCCGACTATGTCAACATCCCCAACGACCAATACACCCGCGACGAAATTCTCGGCATGATTGCCAAAGAGATGCTCGACGCTGCCGACCAACTGCCGGAAACACAACCCGAAGTGGGCCGCATCCACAAATACATCGCCCTGGCCTATGCAGCCAAAGTGAAGCTCTATCAAGCTTACGAGCAAGATGAGAAAACCCACCGCGTGGTCAATGTCAACAAAACACTGCTCAACGAGGTTGTGTCTCTTCTCGACAAGGTGATTGCCAGCGGTCGCTACGGTCTGCTCAACGATTTCCAAGGGCTCGACCTTATCGCCAACGAGAATGGCCCGGAATCGGTGTTCGCCATCCAATATTCAATGAACGACGGTAGCGCAAGCGCCGGCCGCATCAACTGGAGCAACCTGCTCAACTCGCCCGCCGGCAACAGCCCTTACAGCGGTGACGGTTTCTTTCTCCCCTCGCAGGACCTTATCAACGCTTACCAAACCGATGCCAACGGTCTGCCGGAGTTTGACTATCAATCACTTCCCGACTACAGCGTGGTTAACTTCGTTGACGAAAACAACGTGTCGATTTCCAACACCGCTCACAACGTTGACCCGCGCTTGGACTTCGTGGTTGGCCGTCCCACCATCACATGGAAGACCTACACCGAAAGCCCCTGCATGTCGTGGGTACGCGACCGCGGCACCTATGGCCACAACTGCGCAAAACGTTTCTGGGTATCGCCCGAAAGCTCGGATATGTACAACGGTTGGCCGTGGGGCGCATCAGGCCTCAACTGGCAGATTATCCGCTATGCCGACATCCTGCTCTGGAAGGCTGAAGCCCTCATCGAAATCGGCACCGACCTCGGCACAGCTCGTCAGCTCATCAACCAAGTGCGCGAAAGAGCCATGAACAGCCCCTACGTGAAAGCATTTAACGATGCCTCACACGACGCTGCCAACTACAAAATCGCGCCCTATCCCGCCGACGGTTGGACTCAGGAGTACGCCCGCAAGGCCCTGCGCACCGAAATGCGCCTGGAGAAAGCCCTTGAAGGTGAACGCTACTTCGACCTTGTGCGCTGGGGCATCTGCGGCGACGTGATGACCAAATACATCGCTTGCGAAAAGGACAATCGCGACTACTACAACAACGCTACATTCCAAGCCGAGCGCGACGAGTACTACCCCATCCCCACCAACCAGTACAACTTCTCCGGTGGCCTCTACACCCAAAACCCCGGCTACTCCGGCTTCTAAGTTCAATCATCTAATTACCTCTTCCATAACCGGATTTTACAGTGTGATATAATTTAGGTTAACTATTATTGATACGAGCGCCCCGACCAACCCGGTCGAGGCGCTCTTGGTTCATA
>CAZDIC010000013.1:0-19753 GCA_964505395.1 uncultured Alistipes sp.
GTGGTATCACACAGCACATCGGTGCTTACAACGTGAAGTTGGCTAACGGTCGTCACATCACATTCCTGGATACCCCGGGTCACGAAGCGTTCACAGCTATGCGTGCACGTGGTGCCAAGGTGACCGATATTTGTATCATCATTGTGGCTGCCGACGACGATGTTATGCCGCAAACCATTGAGGCCATCAACCACGCTTCGGCAGCAGGTGTGCCCATCGTGTTTGCAATCAACAAGATTGATAAACCGGCTGCCAACCCCGATAAGATTAAGGAGCAGTTGGCCAACATGAACTACCTCGTTGAGGAATGGGGCGGTAAGTATCAGAGCCAGGACATCTCGGCTAAGAAGGGTATCGGCGTAGAGGAACTTCTTGAAAAGGTGCTTCTCGAAGCTGAAATGCTTGAACTGAAAGCCAACCCCAACCGCAACGCCACCGGTTCAATCATTGAATCGAGCTTGGATAAAGGCCGTGGATATGTGGCCACAGTGCTTGTGCAGAACGGCACATTGCGCGTGGGCGATATCATCCTTGCCGGTACACACTACGGTAAGATTAAAGCGATGTTCAACGAGCGTAACCAGCGCATCAAGGAGGCCGGCCCTGCCGAACCTGCTTTGATTCTCGGTTTGGATGGTGCTCCCACCGCCGGTGACACCTTCAATGTGATGGATTCGGAACAGGAAGCTCGCGAAATTGCCAACAAGCGTCAGCAGTTGCAGCGCGAATTGGGCATGCGCACCTCTAAGCGCTTGACCCTCGACGATATTGCACGTCGTCAGGCTCTCGGCTCGTTCCAGGAACTCAATATCATTGTTAAGGGTGACGTTGACGGCTCAATCGAGGCGTTGAGCGACTCACTCATCAAGCTCTCAACCCCCGAGGTGCAGGTGAATGTGTTGCATAAGGCTGTGGGTGAAATCTCGGAGAGCGATGTAACATTGGCAGCGGCATCAGATGCCATCATCATCGGCTTCCAGGTTCGTCCGTCGCAAGCAGCACGTCGCGAGGCAGAGCGTGAGGGCGTTGAAATTCGCCTCTACTCTGTCATCTATCAGGCAATCGAAGAGGTCAAGGATGCTATGGCAGGTATGCTTGCGCCCGAGGTTCGCGAAGAGATTACCGGTTCGGCCGAAGTGCTTGAAACATATAAAATCTCGAAGGTCGGCACAATTGCCGGAGCCTTGGTTCGCGAAGGTAAAATTAAACGCACCAACAAGGTTCGCGTCATCCGCGACGGTATTGTGCGCTACACCGGAGAACTTGGTTCGCTCAAACGTTTCAAGGACGATGCCAAGGAGGTTGTCGCCGGCTTGGAATGTGGTTTGTCAATCCAGGGCTACAACGATGTGGTAGTGGGCGATATCATCGAAGGCTTCGAGGAAATCGAGGTTGCACGCGCACTCTAATTAGTAATTACTATGGGTAGAGCCCATATTAATATAGGATCAAATCTCGGCAACAGTCGCTCAACACTTGAGCGGGCTGTTGCCGAGATTGCTTTATTGTCGGGCGACGGAAACTGCCGTCGGTCGTCGGTGGTAGAGAGCGAGCCGTGGGGGTTCAGCTCGCCACATAAGTTTTTGAATATAGGTGTGGAGATAGTCACCGAGCTTGCTCCTGATGAGTTGATGAGCCGCTTGTCGGCTGTCCAGAACAGCATTTGCAGTGCATCGCATCGCACTGCGACAGGGGAGTATGCCGACCGTGAGGTTGATGTTGATTTGGTGTACTACGACGATGTGGTGATGCCGCAAATGTGGAGTGAAAGCCGGGGAGAGGTGCTCACAGTGCCACATCCGCGTATGCATCTGCGAGAGTTTATGCTGCGTCCGGTGATGGAATTGTCGCCGCAATGGGTGCATCCGGTGCTTGGCATGACCGCCGGGCAGCTGCTTGAGCATTTATCCGGCAATCTCGGCTGAAAGCATGCGGTGGCCAAAGCGACAGTAGATGCATTTTTTCTTTTCGCAGTATTCGCGTCGTAGCTCCACGAGTGCTTGCGAGGTAAAGGCGTCAGGTGTGTCTATTCCCGCGTTTTTAAACAACCGTGTCACAGCGTTCTCTTCGCTCTTGAGCTGTTGCAGCAGTTCGGCACACTGTGTCATGCCGTCGAAATCACCGCGAGCAGTGGCACGTGCGTGTAGCAGTGGCACAGCCACATTGATAACCAAAACGTTGAGCAGATTTAAACTCAGCGCCTTCGACGAGCATGAACCGAGGTCGCTGAAGGTGTAGTGATTAGCCCAAAATCCCATCAGTCGTGTGTCAAACAGGTCGCGAATCTCGTCGACATTGCGGGCCTCTTCGAGTTTGCCGACAATGTAGAAACCTTCGTGGACCATCTGTGCCAGCAGTGCAATGCGTCGGTGTGGGAAATTTTGTGGCCGTGTGCGCGACATTTTCCAGGCCAATGGCGGTTGGGTGAGCGAGAACTTGTGGGCCATGAAGGTGTATTCCGAGCGCAACCTGGTCACGTAAGGCTCCTCCACAAGTGCGGGAACCGGGATGAGTCCGGCCTGGCCAAACATGAGAGCTTCGAGTGTGGTCAAGTCGTCGCGATGCTTGTTGAGAATGCGCAGTGGCAGGCTTTTGGCTAATGTTTCAAACGGTTGACTGTTGAGCCCGAAGCCGAGAGCACGGGCAAATGTGATGTAGGTAGCACCCTCCCAATTGCCTCCCGAGTTGTTAACAAGTTCAAGAATACGGTCGCTCTTGCTGTAGAGTCGTTCCATAGCGAGGGCGGTAATCCAATCCGTGTGATAAATTTTGGGAAGGCGGCGTATGGTGTTTTCGCAAGGCAGATAGTTTGGTGCGTTTTGCACCAGCATGTTGCAGCGGTGAGCAGCATCGGGAGTGCATTTCATCACCATTTGTGGAATAATGGAACCGTCTTTGCGGTGCACCGGAGCATCGTCGACCTGCACCACATGCAGGATAACAGAGTCGTAGGCGGGGTCGGTGTCGTGGTGATGGCGATACCAATCAGATGCCCTTACATGGATTTCCACATTCCCAACCCATGTTTCGTTGCCTATTCTCACCGAAGCATTAAAAAAGTCGGGTCCCGCATCGGTGTTTAAGCGCCCTTGGTCGATGATGCGCACGGGGCGCCCGTCGACAGTTGTTGTGTCGGCGTTCATTCCCAACCTGTGTTGCCACACAAATTGCATCAGTCGTTCCATGCCCCGAAAGCGGTTTAAGGACACTCGCTTGGAGAGAGAGTGCCGGGTGTTAAGATTTAGCGTTGTCTGTCGCGGCAGCTTGGTGAGAATGGTTTGGCCAAGGCTGCACGATTGTAGCCAAAAGTACTACAAATCCGCAATATAACAAAATTTTAGTTTCGTTTTATCAACAAAAGAGGTTGCCTAAAACTTGTTAGGCAACCTCAATTTTGTGATGTTTGAGTGAATTGTTTGTGTGAGATGCTGTCACATGTTGTGGCGAATTACGCTACAACAACTTTATAGCTGGTTGTTGCTGTTGCCGAGGAGCATTGCAGGATGTAGGCACCGGGCAGAAGCGCGAAGTTGTGAAATGTGGCTTGAGGCAAACGACGCAGCTGCGAGCCGGCGAGGTTATACACGTCAATGGCGATAGGTTGTTGAGACGAGGTAACGGTAACCGTGTCGCCAACAACGTTGATGCTGGGGGCATCGGCTTCGACGTTTTCGAGGCCTGAGGCGTTTTTCTCATACACTCTCACGTAGTCAATTTCATACTTACAAGGGAAGGGGGTGGAGCTCAGTGAGCCACCGTTGTCGCCACCGAGAGCGAGGTTGAGCAGCAGATATTGCGGACGGCGGAAGGGATTCACACCGACATATGGATAATAGTCGGCTTGCGCGTTGTAAGTGCCCTCCAGCGGGGTTATGTTCAGCAATTTCCCGTCGATATAGATTTTGATATAGTTCTCATCCCAATCCATTCGCCACACGTGGAACTTGTTGGCCCAGTCGGGGTCGTTGGCAATGAAATCATCCACCGGATAGCGTTGGGTGTTCCATGTGGGGTTATATTGTGAAGTAGCGCTGCCCCATGCCGTGTTGGCTAAGATGTGGGCTTTGCCGTTTATCTGATAATACTCCATGATGTCGATTTCGCCACACTGAGGCCAGCTGTCCTGGGTGCCAAGCAGCCAAATTGCGGGCCAGCAACCCACGTAAGCCGGGATGCGAGCGCAGATTTCAAAACGGCCGTAGAGCCACGAAATGCTCTCTTTAGTGGTTACGCAGGCCGAGGTGTATTCCACATTTTCGCGGCTGCGACGCCAGTCGGAGCTGCCGGCCTGATACCATGGGTTGGCAAACTTTTCGCGACGGCCTTCGATTACCAATTTGCCATCTTCAACATAGGCGTTGTCGGCTTGATACCATTGGTCTTCGTGGTTGCGTTGGAATCCGGTTTCATAGCCCCAGATGTCGGGGTTCGGGGTGCCGGGGGTTTCAAACTCATCGTTCCACACCAAGGTGTAGCCTTTGTACTCTGTTTGGGCCGAGATTGCTCCGGCGCATGCAAGTAAACTGCATAATAACAGTGATTTACGCATAGACTTTTTTATTTTAGAATGATTTTAGTGGTTGCTTGGGAATGGCTGTCGGCAGCGCGTATGATGTAGAGTCCTGCGGGTGTGGCAGCAGGCAGTGCAAACTCCGCCTCACCGCTCACGCTGTCGGGCGCAATGATTGTTTGTGACACCAATGCTCCGGCGGCGTTAAACACACTGAGCATTACCTCTGAATCGCACATTTCGCTTGGCATTCGCAGCGCAAATGTGTGGTTGCCGGTTGCCACTACGGTCAGTTGTGTGGGGGCGACAAGCGATGGCAGGTCGATGCCACCTTCATTGTTGTCGTTGTTGACGGTGTCGGTTTGTTGAGGTGTTTGAGTGAATATGTCGTTGCAAGGGTAGTCGTAGGTTTTGGAGTCGAAATACACACCGAATTTCGATTTTGCCACACCTGAGCCTTGCTCCAAAACCACCGATGTGCCGCTGTCGGTGCTACCGTTGCTGATGGTCATCATTGTGCCGAGTTTTTTGTTTTTGATAGTGTAGAAGCTATCACCCTGACGAGAGAAAATCCATGTTTGGGCTGTTGACCCCGATTTGTCGGCAAGACGGATTGATGAGCCGGAGCCTTCGAGATACAGATTGGTTGCTGCATCGCGGAGGAGGTATTCCGATTCGGTGTCGGTGGCTTCAAACACAATTTGGAGGGCTTTGGCATCATCGCTTTGCACATTCAATCCGGTTGTGCCGTCGGCAGCAACCAGATAGTCGGAGAGGCGGCTCAGCAGTGAATAGGTGCATCCATCGGTTATTTCGGCGGCACGTTTGTAGCGCTGCATATCTTGAAAAATATCGATTTTCCAATTGTCATACCATCGCAGGATGGGGTATCCTGTGCGGATGTGAATGGGGAGCCACACGTAGGTTGATGTTTGCACATCAGATTTATTCCAACGGTCGGCCATGAACATATAGGCGTTTTCGTAGCCTTCCAATTTCAGAATGTATGTGCTCTGCGACGTGTAGGTGGTTGAAGCGCCGGAATCAACGCAGGGGTTGCCGAGGTCGGTCCAGCTGTCGCTGAGCAGTTTCTTTGTCATGCCCACATGTGCGGAGTTGGGGTCCCATCCGGTGCATTCCGAGAACACGCCGAAGTAAGTGTCGCCGATGCGCATAATCGCAGGGGCCTCAAATTGTTTTCCGGCAAAAATTCTCACCCAATTGTCGGTGGGTTTGGTGTAGTCGTCGGAGAGGCGTGTGCAGTGCAGGGTGGCGTTATCTTCAGATGCACGAATTTGGAAAGCCACACCTTCATCGACAAACACGGTTTGGTCGCGCGACATTTGTGAGTTGGGGCGATAGGTTCGCAGGAAGGTGTAGGGGCCTTCAATGTTATCGGCAATGGCAACCACGGCGCGCGCCTTGGTGTAGTCGTTACCATCTTCCCAATGGCCCCACATCACATACTTGTTGGTAGATTCGTTATACACCACTTTGGGGCGCTCTACCAGGCGGCCTTGGGCTATATCTTGTAGGGTGTTTGTAATTTCGCCTTGCAGCTGCAGAGCCAGGCCGAGATTTTCCCAATTATAGAGGTCGGTTGAGCGATACACGCCCACACCGTTAGAATCCATACCAAGGCGGCTTTCGCCAAACCAATAATAGTATCCGTTGTCCCACACAATGCAACCTCCGTGGGCGTTGATGTGTGAGCCTTTAGTGTCTTGCCAGGTGCGTCCGTTCGGGATAGATGTGTATGTCGCAGCCGGCACCTGCAGGGCGGTGGCGGTAAGAATAATGGCAAGTAATGTTTTATGTTTCATTATGATTGGATTTTGGATGAAAATATGCGTAGGAGTGGAGAATGTGAACAATGGCGGGGTGGAGCGCGATTATTGCACCACCTCGCCATTGTGTTATTTGAGTTTAGAGAGCTACTTTAATCATAGATTTGCCTTTGGCGGTTACAACGGTGATGAAGTAAATGCCGTGAGCGGGGGCGGTGAGGGTGTTGCCATTCATTGCAACTTGGCGTCCGGCCACATCGAATGCGCGCACTTGAGCGTTAGCGGCAAGGTTGCAAACCGTGGCCGAGTTGCCGTTGATAATAACGGCAGTTGCAGCGGTGTTTACAGAGTTCAAACCACCATTTTCGTCGGCTGAGATGATAACTTTGGTGTTGATATCGCCCGAGGTGAGAGTGATGGTTGTGGTTTTGGGCGTTACACCTTCGGGATATGATGCAAACACATATTCACCGTCGGCATCGGCATCGAGTGTGTCCGGTTCCAAAATAACTTGTGAATCTGAAGCGGTGATGGAAATCGGTTCGTAGAGGTCGTAACCTGAGGCTTTGAAGTAAGCCGAGCCGTATTCATCGAATGTGAGTTCGGTAGCGTCAACTTCAATGCGAGAGTTGATGGTTGCGGTTACGGGGATGGTGAATGTCTTGCTACCGCTGGTGATGGTGATTGTGCCTGTGGCGCTGGTGCGTCCGGTGTATTTCACTGACACTATGCTGCTGATTGATGTAGCTGCGGGAATTGATGTGATGCTGGTTGTGAAGCCTTCCGAAGCTGCAATGTTGATATCATCGTCCCAGTCGTTGGCCTTAACGGTAAATGTGGCGGAGCCGTTTTTGCCGGTGATGGCGAGCGATTCGGGAGTGATGGTGATTTCAGTGGCTTTCAAACGAACCGACACTTGTGCCGAGTAGAGGCCGCTGGTGAAGCGAATTGTACCCGATTCAGAGGTGCCGTCGGCAGCTGCCGATACGGTGATGACACCACCGGTGGCAGGGAGTGTGGCTTGGTCAACAACAAATCCGGTTGAAGCAACCACTGTGATGTCGTCGCCGAGGTTGGCACCGGTAACGGTGATTTGTTTTGAGTCGGATTTGCCATCGAGCACAATGTTATCAACATCGGTTGTGATGGTGCCGATAGCTTCGAGTGTCCAGTAAGAGTCGCTACGGTCAACAGCAATGCGTTTGCCGGCTTCGTAGGCGTCAACGCCGAGGCTGCGGTTGTTGTAGGTGTTGCGGATAACCACATAGTCGGTGTTGTCAACATCATAGATTTTCCATGTGCGTTGCGAACTGCTGTCGAGGGTTGTTTGCCAGTGGTCACCTTCATATTTTGCGAAGTAGCGGAATGTGCCGTCCTGCACAATGTAATATTCCGAGTTGCCACGATCAATAAACATGAAGTGCTCGCTGGCATCGCGGGGGTTCAGAGTTTTCAACACGGGGAGGAGGCTGTCGTCTTCGTTGCCGATGGCCAGGGCTTCATCGTCTTCACCGGCAGAGGTGTTAACGGCATGAATGATGTAACGCGGGAATTTGGCTTGTACGGTGAACGGAATAGATTCAACCACAACATCGTCGATGGTGAAATCAACGTGGCATTCTGTTCCGGCTTCGGCCGAGGTTGAGATTACGAGGTCTTTATAGTCGAAACCGTCGGTAAGGGTGTTGAGCGATACTTTCACACCGTCGGAGGGAATGATTTTCACAGATTTGTTTTCAATGTTCATGCCACGCACTTGGGTGGTGAAGGTCAAGCCGTTTTTCTCAACCAACACATCGCGGTCGGTGATGTCGATCCACGGTTCACCGTTAGAGAGGTTCGACACTTCGATAAATTCCCATTTTGTGCTGGCGTCGCTGCTTAAACCGTAGAGATAGAGTTTAGTGCCGGCAGCGGTTTTGTTGCCGTCGCTCATCAGATAGCGGTCGGCGCTGGTGTTTTTCAGTGCAACATAATCACCGTTAGCTGGGAGCTGCCATTGTGATTTGTTGTTGCTGCCAAATTCCACAAGGAAGGTGCCAACACCGTTGCCTGAGTCGACCTGTTTCATGTAGTTGCCGGTTGACTGCTGTATGAGGTAATAACGGTCGGTTTTACCCTCCACTGCAACCATTGAGAAGTATTGTGATGGGTCGGCGGCACGTTCGCTCAACACTGCAGTGCCGTCGCCACCGATAACCATGCCGCTGGCAACGTTGACAATGTAGTAGCGCGGGCGTGGCTCAACCACGCTAACATCTATTGTGCCGAGCACACCGTCGTCGGGCGTTGAAATCGACACCTTGGCAGTGGCGCCAACGGCAGCTTCGGTCGACACTGTTACCGAGTTGCTAACACCTTCTGCAACCGTGAGAGATGTTTCGGAAAGTGTGAATGCGTTGTTGTCGATAGCCAAATTAACCTCACCGCTATAGTTATTAACAGTGAAGCGGAGAGCGGCCGAGCCTTCGCCTGAGCCATTGCCACCGGCATACTCAATTTCAACCGTTGCCGTTTCGGCATTGAGTTGCGGTACGTAGTTAATTGAAGAGCTTTCGATAAGTTCAAACTTACCTTTGTCGAGGGTGTAGGTCTTGTCGGAGTACACACCGTTGCCGGCACCGATTGCATCGGCACCAACCCAGTTGTTGCCTGTGCGGTTAGTGCATTGAATGCGGTAGGCCTCGTTGGCTTCATCGTAGGAGAAGTCGAAGGTGTAGCCTGCCGAGCCGGCTTTCTCGTTGTCGGCGCTGTAGTCGGTAAACGACATTGAGTAGCCGCTGTAATAGAGATATTGGCCGTTGCCGTTAATGAGGTAATAGCCGTTGTCGGTCGATTCCATGCGCAGGGCATATGATTCGTGTGCGCTGCGGTTATAGGCCACCTGCACAGCTTTGTTTGCGCTGCTTGGGCCGATTACCAGTTCCGAGCCTTTCACTTTGAGAGAGTATCTCACACCGTCGGCGGGTGTGAAATCTCCGGCATTTGCTGCCATTGCAACGGAGGCTAAGGTGAGAGCCACCGCCATGTTTTTAAAAGTTGTCATAATCAAAGTTTGGTTTATGAATTAAGGTTACTTGTTTAACACTTTGAGGGTTTGCACTCCGGAGTTGTCGGCTACAGCAACAATGTAGATGCCGGTTTGAGGCAGAGCGATGGCAGTGTTGTTGTAGTAGTTACTAATTTGAGTAATCAACATGCCCGAGGTGTTATACACTCTAACCGTGGCTCCTTGTGCAACGCCGTTGAGATAGAGGTTGCCGCCGAGTGTAGCTGCTTCAAGTTTGGCTTCGGGCAGTTCCACATCGTCAAGGTCAGAGAAGCCAACGGGTACGTAGGCGCCGGTGAGGTCGTAGTTAAAGTAGTTGATTTTGAAATCGCCGTCGGAGTGCAGATAGAGGGCGGTGTTGTAAACAGGTTTGGCACCGGCAAGGGCAACATCCTTAATGTAGAATTTGCACTTCGGGCCCGGTTTCTCGCCTGAGGCTTTAACCCAGAACATCAGTCTTACTTGATTGCAGTTTTGCGATGCATTGAAGGTCATGCTCTTCTGTGCGAAGTCGTTTGATGACGACGACACATTCATGCTCTTCGACACGCCTGTGCCAACCTCTTCGTAGCCCATGTAGGCGAGGTTGTAACCTGAGCCGGCACCACCGCGGAGCAGAGCCGAGAATGTGTAGGTCTCACCGGGCACAACGTTGACAACCTGTGTGGCGATGCCATCAGCCCAACCGGCGTTCCATTCATAACGTTCGATTGAGAGGATGTTGTTGCCGGGGTTATCGCTGTCGGCGTTAAGATATGCACGCGCGTTCCATTCGTCAATGCCTGAGAGGGTCCATCCTTCGAGTGATGAGAGCATGTAGGCTTCCTCATATTGTGTGTATTCGTAGTTGCCGCTGAAACCGGGGTTGCGGAGCAGGTTGTCGCTCTGCACCGATTCGCCGCTGCGAATAAACTTGCTGTTGATGGGATAGTCCTTGAGGTTGAGGGTTTCAATAAGCTCGGAGTTCTTGAACACGAGCATACTGTTGTCGGGGGCAACGGTGAGGCGATAGGTGTTGTTACCTATGTTGGTGTTGTCTTCGCCACCGATGAAGCGGATTGTGCCACGGTCGTAGGCTGTGGCCATAAATTCCTCGGAGATTGAAACCGTGAAGCCGACTTCGTTGCTGTTGACGGCCGAGATCTCAAAGCTGCCACCCATGTCGCGTTCCAATTCGCCCTTAAGCTCAACGGTGTAGCCGGCCAAGCCGGGATTGAAGCCATTGGCTGATGTGAGTTCGAGGTTGCCGTTGCTGTCGAGAGTGGCCGAGCCTGTTGAGAGGTCGCGTTGCTCGAGCTCTGAGGCGGTGCCTGAGAGATGGTATTCGGCAGTCATAGCATCGGCGGTGATGCGCAGGGCACCTTCGCTGTCCTTTAAGCCGACGAATGTTACGGTGACATCCACGTCGCCGCTGTTGGCGGGTATAATCGAGGGCTCAACCACAAAGTTGCCGGTAGCGGTGAGTTTGACCTCATTGCCGAGAACATTCGAGGTTGACACCTTCAATTTGCGTTCTGCCAGGGTGTGGTCGAAGGTGATTTCTTCATCATCGCTGCCAATTGAGATGTTTGGCAAAATCGGGGCGTAGGCACCGGTGAGGTCGTAGGTGAAGTATGCCATATTGGTGTTAGCCTTCTCAAATCCGAGTTTCGGGGTGAGCTGACGTGCATAACCTTCAAGGCGCACATTATCAAATTTGGCCATCGAAGTTTCAGTGCCTTTTCCGGCGGTCTTAAAGCCGAGAACCACGCGCAGTTGCTCGCAGTCGTTGCCGGGAGTGTACTTGATGGTGTATTGGCGATAGTCGTTCGTTTCCACTTTCACTGTGGTGCCGAGGTCGGTGTTTTGAGTTTCCTCCAATCGGATGTAGGCCAACGGGGTTGAGTCTGATTTCGAGATGCCGCCTTTGGCCATTGCTGTCAACACATATTCGGTGTTTGGCACAATGGGCACGGTTTGTGTGGTGACGCTTTCGTAGCCCGATTCCCAACGATAGCGCTCAAGGGCCATCACTTGGTTGAAGTCGCCATATTCGTCGTTGATGCGCTCGGTGACAATGTGTGAACGGGTGTTCCAACCGTTGTGGGGGTCGGTGATAGTCCACCCTTCAATGTAGTCGGTAAACACCTCGCGGTCGGGGTCATCATCCATGATGTAGGTTGTTGAGGCCTCGTCGAAACCTGAGTTGTGGAGCAGGTTTTCGCTGTAAGAACCGCTTGCGCCGGCATAGCCGACAGGCATTGCATAATCGTGAACATAGAGCGTGTCGATGGGTGCGCGGTCGCGATACACAAACACACGGCCATCTGATGCTACGGCATAGCGATAGGTTGTGTAGTTGTCAACATCGTCAACGGTGAGAACCTTTGAGGTGGATGAGCCGTTTCTTACCGAGATTGAGCTGCCATCGTGAACCGGGTTGATGCCTCCATTGTTGGCGGTTGCACCAAACCATTCAAAACGCGAGTTCAACAGTTGGTTGCTCACTTTAAACTCAACGGTGTAGCCGTCTTCGGGGTTAAAGCCGTCGGCTTGGGAGATGCTCCATGTGTCGGCGTTGCCGGTGTAGACCGGTGAGCCTGAGAGCTCGCGCTCGGGCAGTGTGGTGCCTTTGCCGATAACGTGGACACGTTTCACGGTGCGGCCGCTGCGCAGGGTGATGTAGCCGTCGCAACGTTTCAGTGTTGAGAGCATTTTCACAACCACATTGCCGGCTTTCACGTCGGGCTCAAGTTCTGTTTTGCTGAGGCTGAAGTTGCCGGGGCAGCTGAGATAGATTTTTTCGCCCGGCACAAGGTCATGCCCGGTGATGCGCAACAGTTCCGATTTGCCGGTGCCGTTGATAATAATTTCATCGCTGGATGTTTCTATTTCGGGCTCTGTGGGAGCGAAGGCGCCGTCGGTTGAGTAGGCGAAGTAGTCAACATCCGAGTTGTTATCGGCAACAAAGCCGAGAGCACTGAGACCGTAGACTTTAGGGCCGGTCAACACGGGATTATCAACGTAGATGGGCACCTCGGGCACCGAGCCCCATGAGCCGATTGCTCCCGGTGATTTCAAGCCGAACACCACGCGCAACTCTTTGCATTGTGCGGTGGGGGTGTAGCTGAGATTGTAATATTGGGGAGTGTCGGACGTGATGGGCAACTCAACACCTGTTTTAGGGCTTTGAACCTCCTCCAAGCGGATGTAGCCATACTTAACAGCGGCGTTAATACCACCTGCAGCGAGCACATTCAGGTTATAGGTTTGGCCGGCTATAACGGGCACTGCTTGGCTGATGTAGCCGTCTGACCATCCTTTGTTCCAGCCGTAGCGCTCCAGTTTCAAGGCTTTGTTGCCAAGGCCGAGGGCTTCAGATTCGTCAACTTCCCAAGGCACGATGTATTGGCGGGTGTTCCAACCTTCGATGGGGTAGATGTCCCAGCCTTCGATGTAGTGGGCAAAGAGGGCTTTGTCGCCGTCGTCGCTCATGTAATCATATCTTACTTCTCCGTTGAAGTCGGCGTTACGCAGCAAGTTGTCGTTTGAAGTGGCGTAATTGGTGCCGAGGAATTCTTTTGGCAGGATGTAGTCGGAGAGCAGCACGGTGTCGGCCGGATTGCCGTCGCGCCACACAAACATGCGGTCATCGCCGGCCACAGCTACGCGATAAGTGTGTTGCAAGGTTGAATTTTTGGCGCAGAGCAGTGTGTCGGGGTTTGAGAGCTTGGCTTTCGGATTATAGACACTGATAACGCTGTCGCCGAGGTTGATGCAATAGCCGTTGCCGTTGCTGTTTGATGCGTAGAGGCGCACTCCATTGGCCATTTTGGGTGCCACCTTGGTGTGGATTTCCATGGTGTAGCCGCGTTTGGGGTCAAATGAAGGAACGGTGAACTCTTTCACACCTTCAACCTTGTTGGTGAGCGCTCCTTTGGCGAGTGGCGCACCTTTGGCGTTGATGGTAACAACCTTTGTGGTTTCGCCCGAGCGGAGTGTCAGTTCATCGCTAAACGATGTGCGTGTGCCATCGTAGAGCACTTTCACCGTTCTTCCGTTTGAGGTTGAAGGGATGCGTGAGGGCACTACGGTCACACCGGCCGGAGCGTTAAAGGTAATCATTTCCGAGCTGCGAAGGCCTGTGCCGGTGATTTTCAATGTGGCGTAGGTCTCACCATTTGTGCCGTCGATTGTGAGCACATCTTTATCGGTTGTGATTGCAGCCATTGTCGGTGCGTATGCGCCGTTGGGGTCGAGTGTTATGGCGCTTACCTCAGCTCCGTCGGTGGCGTTGTAGCCGAAGGCTTCGTTGAGTGTTACCACACCCTTGCCTTCAAGAGCCACATCGTCAACATTGATGGGCACCATCGGCACAGAGCCCCATTCGCCTATGGCGCCCGGTGATTTCAGCCCGAACACCACGCGCAACTGTTTGCAATTGGCGCTTGTGGTGTAGTTCATCGTGTAGGTGCTCATGTCCTCGCTGTCGATTTGAATCTTTTTGCCGAGTGAGCTGTTTTGCACCTCTTCAAGGGCAATGTAGCCATATTTTGTGCTTTCGTGGATGCCACCTCCGGCGAGGCAGCTAAGCACATAGTCGCTTTGCGGGCACACGTTTACCACCTGCATCACTTTTCCGTCGGTCCAACCGGCGTTCCAGTCATAGCGTTGCAGGCGCATTTGCTGTCCGCTGCCGTTATTGTCGATAAACACGCGCGAGTTCCATTCGTCGTCGGGATAAACGGTCCAGCCTTCCATGCCGGTAACGCATTGAGAGCCCTCCTCGGTGATGGTTTTCTTGCTGATGTTTTTGCTTTCAAAGTCGCCGTTGGTGAGGAGGTTGGCCGACACTTCACCTTCGCCGACAATGACCTCCGATGGCGTTGGGGCGCTGTTCATTGCAAACGACCCCATGTAGTAGCCGTCGCGATAGGCGTGCACGGTGTCGGTTTCCGTCACGGCAAAACGAAACATGTGGTCAAGTGAACTGTTGTTGCGAAGCAGCAGCTCGTTGGGGTAGGGTAGTTGCGACGGATTAAGGTAAGAAAATACCGAATCGCCTACACTGAATTTGAATCCGCGACCCTCTCCGGTGTAGCCGTAGATGTCGACGTTTGCATTTGGATTGGTTACTTTCGCTTTTACCTCTACGGTATAAGCTTTCGATGGTGAAAATCCGGAGTCCTTATCGTAGACTGCAGTAGCACTACTTACAGGCAAACTCTCCGGGAGCGATGCCTTTTGTTCAAGCGGGGGAATTGCATAGCTGTAAACCGCGCCGATAAGGCCAACGGTGCCGGCTATGACTAATGCCTTTCTGCACAATGGGCATTTTCGCTCTCTTTTTACAAGAGCTTTCATTCTCATACTAGTGTATTAAGGTTGTTAATATTGAATTTTGGGTTTACTACACCCTGTTATCTTTGTAATGCGGTTGAAATGTGAAAGTAAGAATAGATGCAGAACTTTGGTTGAAGTCTGTGTAATAGTTACTTCGAGGTAAAGATGTGCAAATGTAGGCGTTTATGGTGGTAAAAGTAAGGAAATCGGGTTAAATTTGGTTAATTTCAGCGATGTTATAAAACATAAAAAGCGGTCAAAACGTCTCGGTGACCGGTGGCCTGCCAACACGTTTTGACCTGATTAGGTGTTGTTTCGGGGGGGGATGTTAGTGTGCGGGCTGCATTGCTTCGTAGCGGGTGAGCGCGGCAACCCATTCTGGGGCGAGGAGTGTTGATGTGAGGGTTTTGCGGTCGAATGCTGCCATGACTGTGGTGGCGGCGCATTTCACATCACCGGTCTCGGGGTTGATGATGCGTTGCTCAAGGGTGAAGCTACGCTGCGAGATTTTCACGCAGGCAGTGGCTACCACCAGCGGCTCGTTCATCATTGCTTGTGAGAAGAAGTTGATGTTGATGTTGACAATGGCAACAGCGATGTGGCTCATGTCGAGGGCGCCTCCGGTTACAGCCTCAAAGTAGCTCACTTTGCCGAGGTCCATAAATTGCAGGTAAACGGAGTTGTTCACGTGGCCCAATACGTCGTAGTCGTTAAAGCGCGGTTGCAGCGGGGCAACGTGGCGGAACGGGCGGATTGGTGCCGGTACTTTTTCATTTGGGCAGGCGGGAAGTGTTATCGGGGTGCCTTGATTGCAGTTTTTTGTCATGATTGTTGGTGAAATTTTTAGCTTTGGAGAGGGCGTTTGTGGTGGTGGATGAGGCGGTTGATGTCTGTGTGTCGCTCTCCCCACGTGATGAGATTTTGCAATTAGTGGATGACCAGTGAGGTGAGTATTTCATCGCCCATGGCATCGTTGATGGCTTTGATGATGGCCGATTTCTGAAATTCGAGTTCGGTTTTCATCGGTGCCGAGTCGATATACACGTGCAACACACCTTGGTTCACGTAACGGCGTGTGGTGTGGCGGTTGATGCCTTGCCCCACTATGTCGGGCCACAAGTAGGCTGCTCGATGTTGTTGCACATCGTTTTTCGTTGTGGAGCGGTCGATAACCTGGTCGATTATTTGACGGATTGAGAGCGGGTCGGTTCGTTTCATTATTCCGAGATTAGAGAGAAGTTACCGATGTCGACGAGCCACGAGCTGTGGGCGTTGGCCGAGCGGCTCATGATGTGGTCGAGGTGAGCGCGGTTGGTGTCGGTGATGAATATTTGGCCGAAGATGTCTTCGGATACCATCTCCACGAGGCGTTCCACACGTGTGGCGTCGAGTTTGTCGAATATATCGTCGAGCAGAAGCAGCGGGCGCATGGCCACCGCTTCGCGCAGAAATTCATATTGTGCCAATCGCAGTGCGATGGTGTAGGTTTTGCATTGCCCTTGCGAGGCTGTGCGGCGCACCGGCATTCCGTTGATTTGCAGGTCGATGTCGTCGCGGTGCGGGCCCACCGAGGTGTGTCCGGTTATTTCGTCGTGACGGCGTGTCTCGTCGAGCAACGTCTGAAGGTTGTCGGGGGCGGTGGCGAGGTGGCTTTTCAGTGCCAAAGCAGGGGTTTCGCCATCAGCGGCAATGCGCTCGTAGAAGGGGATGAAGATTTTTGTAAGCTCCTCAACCCAACGTAGGCGTGCCTTAGTGATGTAGGCTGCCGAACGTGTCATGGCCAACTCCACGGCGAGGTAGAGGGCCGGGTCAACCACACGGTCGCGCAGCAGTTTGTTGCGTTGCTGCAGAGAACGGCCATAGCGGATGAGGTGGTCGAGGTAGATAGGGTCGGTTTGTGAAATCACTTGGTCCATGAACTTGCGGCGCTCCTCTCCGGTGCCGCTAATCAGTTCTTGGTCGGCCGGAGCCACCATAACCAGTGGGAAGGCTCCGATGTGGGCGCTCAGTCGGTCGTATTCCTTGCCGGAGCGTTTAAACGATTTCCGCTTGCCTGGAATCAATCCCATCGACAGCTCTTCGTCGACACCTTTGCGGGTGTAGAGACCGTGCAGGGTGGTAAACTCCTCGCCACGGCGCACCAGCGCGCTGTCGGTCATCCCGGTGAAACTTTTGCAGAAACTGAGATAGTAAATTGCGTCGAGCAGGTTGCTTTTGCCCATGCCGTTGTTGCCGAGAAAACAGTTGATTTTCGGGCTGAATTCCAGGCGGGCGTCGGCTATATTTTTGAAGTTCGTTATGGCGAGACTGTTGAGTATCATGCTAATGGATTATGATGCAGAGAAGCAAAATCAAGGTGTAGAGCAACATGGTTTTGGCCGTTTTGCCGAGCATCGGGTTTAAGGCGGCTCCTGTGGTGTGGCAGATTGTGTGCCATGTTTTTACGGCCGTCAACAACCATGCCACGGGCAGAATGGCGAGCCATTGGGCTGTGGCGAGTATCGGCATCCACACCGGCAGTGTCAACACCGGGGCCAGCAGGATGTTTGCCAGATAGAGCGCCATCACAGTCTTGCCGCCAAATTTCACGGCGAGGGTGGTTTTGCCCACGCTTGCATCGTCGGCTATGTCGCGGTAATTATTCACAATCAGTACATTGGCTCCGAGTAGGCCCATGGCAACCGATGCCATCCACACCTCCGCAGGGCAGTTGCCGCTTTGGAGATAGTAGGTGAGTGTCACCGGCACAATGCCGAAGAAGAACACCACGGCCACTTCGCCGAGGGCATGGCGCGACAGTGGGTATGGCCCGGCCGAGTAAGCCAGGGCGCCGAGGATGATGCCAATGCCGGCAAGAATGAGCCACCAGCCGCCCCACAACAGCAGTGTGCAACCCACAATCGCCGCCAAGGCTAATGTGCCGATGGTGGCGTTGCGCATGGCGGTAGGGGTGATGTCGCCTTCGGTGACACCGCGTCGCGGCCCCACGCGCCCCTTCTTGTCGAGGCCGTCGAGGTAATCGAAATATTCGTTGGCGTAGTTTGATGCGATTTGCGCAAGAATGGCAAACAGCAGGCATATAATCACCGGAGTCCACTTAAAACAGCCGAAGAACAGCCCCATTGCGCCACCGGTGATGACACCGGCAACCGACACGGGGAGGGTTCTGAGACGTGTGGCTTCAATCCAGCATTTGAGTTTTGACATAATTGCCGGTTAGGTTAAACGTAGTGAAATCATTCCGGTGCTGTCGAAGCGTGGCAGTGCCATCAGTTGCACCGGTGCAAGGCGTGAGTAGGGTGAACCTGAGCCGTCGCCCACCACTTTCACTCCGGCGCGGTGGAGCGCTTCCTCCACGGTGCTCAGTGCCAGTTCGGGGGTGTTGTTATCTTTGCTCAGGTGACACAGGAATATGTTGCGCAATTTTTCGCTGTAGATGTGGGCCAGATAGTCGGCGGTGTCGCAGTTGTCGAGGTGGCCTGTCTTTGAGCGAATGCGAGCTTTGAGATATTCGGGATACTCGCCCACGGTGAGCATATCGTCGTCGTAGTTCGCCTCAATCATGATGTAGTTGGCTTGCCGCATGTAGTAGTCCACGCGGTCGGTGATGCATCCCAGGTCGGTGGCAATGGCGAGCGCGTGTTTGCCGTGAGTGATAAAGAATCCGGCATTGTCGGTGCCATCGTGTTGCACTTCAAAGGCGAGCACATCGAAGTTGCCGATTTTAAAGGGGTGCTCCTTGTAGATTGGCGTGTGGTAATCCTTGATGCGATTTGAGATGCTGTGGCGGCGCAGAATGCCGTTGAGCACTTTGGGTGTGCAGTAAATGCGCATGTGGCGGTTGCCACGCACTATGGCGTAGGCGTAGTGCACGTGGTCGGAGTGGTCGTGGGTCAGCACGATTCCTTTGATTGAGCGGAGGTCGATGCCGTTGCGTTTCAGCTCGATTTCCACTTTGTGGTTGTCGACACCGGCGTCGATGAGGAATCCCGAGGTGCCGTCGCCAATGTAGGCGCAGTTGCCCGAGCTACCGCTGCCAAACGAGATAAAGTTAAGGCGGTCGATTGGGGCTACCTCTTCCAAGGGTGAGAAGGTGTCGTCTTGATCAAATAGGTTTTGGGGCGGATTTGGTTCACGACGTTGCGCCATCTTCAAGGCATCGCGCTCAATGATGGGTATCGTCGGCATGGGCGCAGCCTCGGGAAAGAGGGAGCTTGCCATGTCGTCGAATAGTCCCGGCATGCCTTGCGGTAAGTTGTGATTTTTTTTGTAGCGCATCGTGTTTAGTTAAAAAGGAGAAAGATTGTTGGGGTTTTCGAGTAGTCGTATCCATCTTTCGCCCATTGCGATAATGGCTTGGTGATGATGCTTTGGTTGGCACCGGTGATGTCGGAGGCCACACAAAGCAGCATTTTCGAGGGTAGTGCATTAATCAACTCTTGGATGAGTCGGTTGTTGCGATATGGCGTTTCAATGAAAATTTGCGTTTGACGTTCGCGACGTATGCGTTGTTCCATCTCGCGAAGTTTGGCAGAGCGTTTACCGGCTTCGACCGGCAGATAGCCGGCAAAGGCAAAGCTTTGGCCGTTGAATCCCGATGCCATCAGCGACATCAAGATGCTCGACGGACCCACTAACGGTATCACTTTCCAGCCGTGTTGTTGTGCCACCGCCACAGCGTCGGCTCCGGGGTCGGCCACGGCGGGGCAGCCGGCCTCTGAAATAACACCCATCGGCAAACCTTGGCTCAGTGGTGTCAGCATTTCGGCCACATCCTCCGGGCGCGTGTGCTCATCGAGCACGGTGAAGGTGAGCTCGTTGATGTTGATTGAAGGGTCGACACGCTTCATGAATCTACGTGCCGAACGCACATTTTCCACAATGAAGTGGCGGATTTGGCGTAACAAGGCCGCATTCGAGGCCGGCAACACATCGGCGGGGCGTGATGTGTCGCTCAATGGAACCGGGAAAAGGTATAATGCCGGCTCTACAGTGCTGTTGTGCGCCGTTATCTCCGGCGTCTTGGTGCTTTCCTCAATCATATTACAAAAGTACCAAAAATCTCCGGATAAGAAAAATGAAAAA
>CAZDIC010000014.1:0-19035 GCA_964505395.1 uncultured Alistipes sp.
CTGGGATATGGGTGGCGCTTTCTGGGATAAGGACAATGCTGTGGCCCAACGCACATTTGCCAACTCACCTCATAAATTGGTTGACCGCTGGAACACACCTATCCTTGTAACTCATGGTGAATATGACTATCGCATTCTGTCGTCGCAAGGTGAAATGGCGTTCAATGCAGCCGTTCTGCGTGGCATCCCCGCTGAAATGGTCATCTTCCCCGAAGAGAACCACTGGATTCTCAAACCGCAGAATGCAATCCTTTGGCAGCGCGTATTCTTCCGCTGGCTCGACCGTTGGTTGAAACCCGATGCCACCACCGCTGCAGCCTCAACCACATCAGCATCTGCTGACAATGCCTCAGCAACCACTGCCGAGAGCAAATAACTGCTGAAACATATCCTCACGCCTACATTACGGCCGTGAGCCAAGCATAACAAAAGAGACCTTGAGTTTCGCCAACAGACACGTCTGTGCGACCTCAAGGTCTCTTGTTTGTTTCCCAACTATTCCCCGGTAATGGTTGTGATATCTGAATGATGGCCGATGATAAGAATGAACTCACATTCATCCTACCATCTTACAATTAGGCTAAGAATGCATTAAAGCGGCGAGGTATTACTATGGAAGGTAATAGATCGTCGCTTTAATTATGGTAGCCGCAACGCGGCGGTTGCCATTCGCAGTTATCGGTGCAATTATTTTGCAGCTTCGATAGAATCTTTGCGGAACTGTTTCATGAGTTTTTCGAGCTCAAGAGATGCTTTGCGAGCACGTGTTCCGGCAGCTTTGTTACCGTTTTCAACGTTAGCTTTAGCTTCTTTCTCAAAGGCTGCATACACAGCTGCGATCTGTTCTACTAAATTTTTCATCGTAGGGGATTTTAATGGTGAATATTAAACATTATGATTGGTTACTTCATGTGTCGCAAGCCTTGTGAGACTTGTAGCACTTGTTGCACGTGCAAATATAGCAACCTTTTTTGAAATATTGCAAGTTTTATCGAAAAAAATCAAAAAAAATATTGCGCTACTCCCCACCTATAATCTAATTTTGGAAATATTGGCAACGATTTTGCGTATAATTTGTCCACATTTGGTGGATATTCGCCAAATATTCACAAATTTTGCATATTTATAGAATATTTTAAGCGTGCCAATACGCGGTGTATTTCGGCTGATATTTGGCATTTGTTTTGTAACTTTGTGGCGTATAAAGGCATAGGGGCCTCTCTCAAGCCTCTTTTATAAACTTTTGATTATGATTATAGCATCAGCCAAACGACGTGAAAATATTGCAGAGTATCTCATCTATATGTGGCATATTGAGGATTTAATCCGTGCCAACGATCTCGATATCGACAAAATTAAAAGCAATGTCATCAGCAGATTTAACGTTGATAATGCGCAAAAACGCGAGATGGAGGAGTGGTATGAGTCGCTCATCGACATGATGCGTCGTGAGGGGGTGGCCAAATCGGGTCATCTGCAAATCAATAATAATGTGCTCAATCAGCTGGTGCAACTACACCAAGTGTTGCTGAAGGACCCGAAATTTCCGGAATATACGGCAGAGTTTTACCGCACACTTCCGTTTATTGTTGAACTGCGTTCAAAAGCCGGTGGCAACCAAGTTGGTGAAATCGAAACCTGCTTCACTGCACTCTATGGCTTGCTCTTGATGCGTCTGCAACATAAAGAACTGACCGAGAACACGCAAAAGGCTATCACTCAGATATCTAAATTCATCGCGTTGCTGTCGCACGACTTTCACCTTGACGAGGAGGATAAATTGTTTAAGCACGACGACGATGTGGCTGCTCCCACCGAAGGTGATAAATAAACAGCGGATACTCAAAAGTTTAGCTGCGCAACACGTGTGGCTGTGAGGTTATTTGCCCAAAAATCACTAACTTTGCATAGTTTTTTGAAAGCAGAATTATGAAGATTTTAGTGACCGGTGCAAATGGCCAATTGGGTAATGAATTGCAGAAACAGCTGAACGAAACATTCCCAGGTAGCGTCATATTCACCGATATTGACACCCTTGACCTCACCGACCAAAAAGCGGTTACCACTTGCGTTGAAACTAACGAAATTACACACATTGTGAATTGCGCTTCATACACAGCCGTTGACCGTGCTGAAGATGAAAAGTTGCAATGTGCACAGGTAAATGTCGACGCAGTTAAAAATCTCGCTATTGCAGCCGATACTACGGGTGCTAAAATCATCCATTTTTCAACCGACTATGTGTTTGACGGAACTAACCATCGTCCCTACAAGGAGTCGGATAAAGTGAACCCGTTGTCGCACTATGGTACCACCAAACGCTTGGGCGAAACGGCCTTGTTGGCTCTTGCACCCGAGGCTATTATCATTCGCACAGCGTGGCTCTATTCTCCCTATGGTAAGAATTTTGTGAAAACCATGCTTCACCTGGCTGAAACTCAGTCGGAGGTGAGAGTGGTGTGTGATCAAATCGGTACACCGACTTATGCCAAAAATTTGGCATCAGCTGTGGTTAAGGTGCTGCAATCTCGTCAGTGGAAGCCGGGAATTTACAACTTTACAAATGAGGGAGTGGCCTCGTGGTACGATTTTGCCGTGGCCATTTTCCGCCTTGCCGGAAAGAATACTAAGGTGATTCCAATCGCTACAGAGGACTATCCCACGCCGGCAACGCGCCCCTCTTACAGTATCCTCGACAAGACACGTATCAAGGCTACATACGGCATTGAAATTCCTCATTGGGAAGCGGCTTTGACCGATTGCCTCCGCGAAATGAACGCGTTGAAATAGCCGATTACGTTGCAACTTGCCTCTCACGCTCCTGTCCAACAACTGAAAACAAAACAACAAAAACGATATAACACAGTGGCAACACTTACAGAAGAAATTAGCCGTAGGCGCACTTTCGCCATTATCTCACACCCTGACGCAGGTAAAACCACTCTCACCGAAAAGCTCTTGCTGTTTGGTGGTGCTATTCACATTGCCGGTGCGGTGAAATCAAATAAAATTAAGAAGACCGCAACCTCTGACTGGATGGAAATCGAGAAACAGCGTGGTATCTCGGTGGCTACATCTGTGATGGGCTTCAACTATGGCGACTATAAAATCAACATCCTTGACACCCCCGGTCACCAAGACTTCGCCGAGGACACCTATCGCACTCTTACAGCCGTTGACTCTGTTATTATCGTGGTCGATGTGGCGAAGGGTGTGGAGATGCAAACACGTAAGTTGATGGAGGTGTGCCGCATGCGCAACACTCCGGTTATCATCTTCGTGAACAAACTTGATCGTGAAGGTCGTGACCCGTTCGACATCCTCGACGAACTTGAAAGCGAACTGAAAATTGCTGTTCGTCCGCTTTCGTGGCCCATCAACATCGGCGCCAAGTTCCAAGGTGTGTATAACATCTACGAGAAGTCGCTCGACCTATTCAAACCCGACAAGCAGAAGGTGACGGAACGTGTGGAAATTGACGATGTCAACGACCCGCGCATCGACGAAATTATCGGAGAAACCGATGCAGCCAAACTGCGCGACGACTTGAGCCTGATTGAGGGCGTGTATCCCGACTTTGAGGTTGAGCCGTATCTGCAGGGTAAGTTGGCCCCGGTGTTCTTCGGTTCGGCCCTAAACACATTTGGTGTGAAGGAGTTGCTCGATTGCTTTGTTAAGATTGCCCCGGCACCGAAACCGGTGCAAGCCGAGGAACGTGTAATCAAGCCTGAAGAGGAAGCTTTCTCGGGCTTTGTGTTCAAGATTCACGCCAATATGGACCCCAACCACCGTTCATGCATAGCCTTCGTGAAAGTTTGCTCCGGCAAATTTGAACGTAACGCCAACTACAAACATATTCGCAGTGGCAAGATGATGCGTTTTGCTGCTCCCACAGCCTTCATGGCCCAGAAAAAAAGCATTGTTGACGAGGCCTATCCGGGCGATATCGTAGGTATCCCCGACACCGGTAACTTCAAAATCGGTGACACGCTCACTTCAGGCGAGAGCATCCATTTCAAGGGTCTGCCATCATTCTCTCCCGAGATGTTTAAATACATCGAAAACACCGACCCGATGAAGTCGAAGCAGCTTGAAAAGGGTGTGCGTCAGTTGATGGATGAAGGTGTGGCTCAGCTCTTTGTAAACCAGTTTAACGGTCGCAAAATTATCGGTACCGTTAGCCAATTGCAGTTTGAGGTTATTCAATATCGTTTGCTCCACGAATATGGCGCACAATGCCGTTGGGAGCCGATATCCCTTTATAAAGCTTGTTGGATTGAGAGCGAGGATGCCGAAGCGTTGGCCGCATTTAAGAAACGTAAGTATCAGTTTATGGCCACCGATATTGAGGGCCGTGATGTGTTCCTGGCCGATTCTAACTATGTGCTTCAGATGGCGCGTGCCGACTTCCCGAAAATCAATTTCCACTTCACTTCAGAGTTCTAAAATCGGCCGTTATCGGCAGGTTTCAGTATATACGAAAAGCCTCGGACAACCCGGTCCGAGGCTTTTCGTGTTTATGGCACATCGTGGTTCCCCGATGTGTTATACGTGGCTATTGGCGTGTGGCGGTGGATAAGTGTGTGAACCACACGCCGTTGCCGCTGAGTCGGCGAGAGGATTGTTAATCCTCTTCACCGTGGTCAGCTGTCATTGAGTTGAGATAAAATGCATTGGTGATTGCCACTTTGGCATCGGCAGGGAGTGGTGCAATCGGCGTAATCTGTGTGTAGCCAAGTGCTTTCGCACCTTCAACAACTTCAGTGCGCACAAAGTGGTACATTTTGTCGGCTTCGGCACCCTCAGTTTTATCTCCGGCTTCAGCATCCTTTTCGCCATCGTGTATCGCTTCGAGTACAAAGATATAGCTTTTACCACCTGATGTTACCACAGCCTCATCGGGAAGTGCGTCCACCTCCTCGGCGTCGGTGTTGATAAGTGCCGTAACGGCCATGCCGGGAATGAGCGCTGCTTCGTGACTGTTGAGTTTCACTCTTACCGACAGCGATTTGGTGTCGGGGTCAATTGAGCGATTAATGTCTGTGATTTCGCCTGTGAGCAGGGTTGTGGGTGCATTAGTGAGCTTGATGTCTACGCTCTGTCCGTTGTGAATCTGCGGTAACGACTTCTCAAACACTTGTAAGTCGCAATAAACGGCGTTGTTGTTGATGATGTTGGCCACAGGGGTTTGCATATCGGCAAAACTTCCGGTCTTTACAAAGATTTTGCTTACCACGCCCGAGATGTCGGCGGGTATTGCAATGGTGTTGGAGATGTGGCCGGCCGAAACCGTTTTGGGGTTGATGCCCAACTGACGCAATTGCTGTGCCAAGCCGTTTTGTTTGGTGGTTGCAACTTTCATTGCTGCTTCGGCTTGCTCGTAGTTACGACGTACCCCGGCTCCTTGGTCGGCGAGTGCTTTCTGTCGGGCATACTCCTGTTGTGCCAGTTCGGCCTCTTGAGCGGCTGTAAGGTAGTTTTGCTGCACGGCCACAATATCGGTGTTCTCAATATAGGCAATAGGCTGTCCGGCTTTAACGGTTTGCCCTTCAACCACGCAAATTTTTGATACAATACCCGAGTAGAGTGGTGCTGCCAACGCTTCATCTTGCGGATTCACGGCGAGCACACCGTTGGCATGTATGACATTCGACAGCGAGCGACGTTCGATATCGCCTAACTCAATGCCAACTGTTGTGAGTTGTGTTTCGGTGATTTCCACATCGTTGGTTTCACCTTCCTCCTCCTGCTCGGTTTGCTCGGCCGATGTGTTGCTGTTTGAGCATGAATATAACGGCATTTGAAGAGCTACCGCTGCTATGAGATAATATATGGTTTTCATTCTTGTCCGGTTAAATAGTTCAAATTGATGATTGTTTGGTTATACTCGTAGATTGCGTCGGCATGGTTGCGTTGCATCTCGTAGGCTGTCTCAAGGTTGTTGATATATTCCATGTAGTTGATGTCGCCGAGCGAGTACGACACGTTGGCTATGCGGATTATTTCATCGGCCTGTGAGGCTCCAGTGTTGGTGTAGTATGCCAGGTTTTGCGATGCCGATTTTAGCTTGTTCAGTTCGGCTGCATACTCGTTTTCAGCCTCTTTGCGGGCTACATCCTGACGTAGTTGCGACATCTCCAACTCCTTTTTGGCCGCTTTGGTGCGAGCGCGTTGTGCACCGAAGAAGATGGGCACGGTAATTCCGACTTCAAAGCCCATGAAATTGCCTTTCTCAAAACGGTTGCGTTCCACATTATAGGGGTTGAAACTTTTTATCATCGCCTGAGTGGTTGCTCCGAGGGTGATGCCGGGTAGGTATTGTTGACGTGCAACCGAGAGGTTTTGCTTGCTGACGGCAATCTCGTTTTCGGCTGCTATACCTTGCGGTGTGGCATCGAAGTTGAGGGTAGATGTGGTGAGCCCGCCTGCAATGGCGCTGAATTGCGTGTCGGCCGGTTCGATTGGGGTGTCGCTGTTGAGCAGATACATCAAACGGCGTTGAGCGGTGTTGTAGTCATTCTCCACGTTGAGCAGTGCCACACCGGTGGTGTTGACCAAGCGCTCGGCATTCATCGGTTCCAACTTGCTACATTCTCCGTTGGTGTAGCGACTGTTGGCCACATTGGCAAATTGACGGTAGAGGCTGTCCTGAGCTTGATTTATGCGGAGCAGTTCACGTTGGTAGAGCAGCGTGTAGTAGGCCATGGTCACATCTCTCACGGTTTCGTTGCGTGTGATGGCATAATTGCTTTGCTCTAACTGCTCCTGAGCTTTCAGTGCTTTATGCTTGGCAACGTAAACTGTCGGGAAATCAAAATCTTGGCTAAAGCTAACGCCGTTATCGAGGCCGGCACTACCGGTGGTCTCCTGTTGCAGGGTGATGGCTGTGGGCGCTGCATCAAATGCTGTGCCTTTCAGTGCTGTGGCTTTGCTCACGGCGAGCGAGGCTATTTGCATCTTTTCGTTGCGCACCAAAGCCGAGTCGATGCACTCTTGCAGGGTCATTCTGACTCCTGCCGCACTGCCGGTGACGCTTGTCAACAGGCAGATGCCGGCTGTGGTGAGTTTATTTAGGTTGTTCATTTTTCGACTTCGTGAAGGTTTCATATATGGCAGGGAGTACTACCAATGTTAATATTGTAGCGGTTATAAGGCCACCGATAACCACGGTGGCAAGCGGACGTTGCACCTCGGCTCCGTCGCCGTGCGACAGTGCCATCGGAAGGAATCCGAACGAGGCTACCAGGGCGGTCATGATGACCGGACGCAAGCGTAGTTCGCATCCGCGCAACACGCGTTCACGCACATTGCTTACCCCCTCTTTCTCAAATGTATTGAATTGTCCTACGAGCACAATGCCGTTGAGCACAGCTACACCAAACAGAGCGATGAAGCCCACACCGGCCGAGATGCTGAACGGCATGCCACGCAGCCACAGGGCGGTTACACCTCCGATGAGCGACAGCGGAATGGCCGAGAACACAAAGAGTGTCTCACGGAAGTTTTTAAGTGTGGCGTAGAGCAGGCACAGAATCAGAATCAGAGCTAACGGCACGGCTATTGCCAATCGGTCGGTTGCCTCCTCCAAGTTCTTAAACTCACCTCCGTAGGTGATGTGATAGCCGGCCGGTAGAGTTAGCTTCTTGTCGAGAATGTTTTGGATTTCGTTAACGGTTGATTTCACGTCGCGGCCATGCACATTGAAGCCCACGTAGATGCGACGTTCGCCGTTGTCGTGGGTGATTTGTGAGGGCGCTTCTTTGTACTCCACACTTGCAATTTGGTCAAGGGGCACATGTTGACCGTTGGCCATCGGGATGTAAAGATTGCGTACGGCGTTAATATCGTTACGCAGAGTGCTGTCCATTCTCACAATGATTTCAAATTTGCGGTCACCTTCATAAACGTATCCTGCCACCTTACCGGCAAAGGCTGTTTCCAACACATTGTTGGCATCAGCGATTGAGATGCCATAGCGTGCCATCCGGTCGCGATTGTATTCCACCTGAATTTGCGGCAGACCTTGCACTTTCTCAACTTTTGGCTCTGTTACCCCCTCAACATTGCGAATCAGCGAGGCCACTTTGTTGGCCGAATTGCTTAACACGCTAAGGTCGTTACCGTAAATCATGATTGCCACATCTTGCTTAATGCCGGTAATCAGCTCGTTGTTGCGCATCTGTATCGGTTGGCTCATTTCAACCTCCATGCCGGGAATGGTGGTGAGTGTCTCCTCCATTTTCTCCATCAATTCATCTTTGGTGGTGGCTGATGTCCACTCCTTCTTGGGTTTCAATGAGATTAGCATATCGGCACGCTCCACAGGCATGGGGTCGGTTGGAATTTCCGCGCTACCGATGCGGGTGACCGCTTGGTTAACCTCTGGGAATTTCTCCTTGATAAGTTTTTCGGCAAGGGTGGTCGATTGAACCATCTGCGATAGCGATGTGCCTTGTGCCATGCTGATTTCCACTGCGAAGTCGCCCTCCTCAAGTGTGGGGATAAACTCTCCACCAAGGGTGGTAAACAGGCAGTAAGCTCCTGCAAACAGCGCTATCATTATTGCGATTATCGGCTTTGCCTTGTTCAGACAGAAGGTGAGTATCGGACGATAGATGCGGTGCAGAAAGGCGATGAGGCGGTCTGACAGTCCCGGTTTGTGAACACTCTTTTTGCTGAGGAACACTGCGCTGGCCATGGGTACATAGGTTAGCGACAGCAGGAAGGCACCGAGGATGGCGAAAAATATGGTGAGTGCCATCGGTTTGAACATCTTGCCCTCAATGCCGCTAAGCGATAGCAACGGCAGGTAAACAATCATGATGATGATTTCACCGAAGGCTGCACTGTTTCTGATTTTCGAGGCCGAGTAGAACACTTCACTGTCCATCTCCTTCTGTGTCAATCGTCGTCCGCCGTAAAGTTTGCTATTGGCGGCAATGTGTTGACACACAGCCTCCACAATGATTACAGCGCCATCAACAATCAATCCGAAGTCAATGGCTCCGAGGCTCATCAGGTTACCACTGATGCCCACCGTTTTCATCATGCCGAATGCGAAAAGCATGGCCAACGGAATCACTGAGGCCACAACCAATCCGGCGCGGAAGTTGCCGAGGAAAAGCACCAGGATGAATACCACAATCAAGCCTCCTTCGAGCAGGTTATGCTTGATTGTGTTTGAAACGCGGTCAACCAACTGTGTGCGGTCGATAAACGGTTCTATGATAACCCCTTCGGGCAGCGATTTCTGGATTTCTGCGATTTTGGCTTTGACATTTTTGCTGACCTTCTGGAAGTTCTCTCCCTTCAGCATCAGCGATATGCCGGCCACAACCTCACCTTCACCGTTGCGGGTAACGGCGCCATAGCGGGTGGCATGGCCTAATTTCACATCGGCAACATCGCGAATGAGCACTGTGCGTCCGTTGTGCGACACTACCGGAATCTGCTCAATGTCGGAAATTTCCTGCACCAAGCCAAGGCCGCGAATGAAATATTGGTTGCTGTTTTTCTCGATGTAGCTACCGCCGTTGCTCTCGTTGTTTGAGGCAATAGCTTCGTAGACGTCGGATAATGTGACGCCTGCACCGAGCAAACGGTCGGGGTCAATGGCCACTTCATACTGTTTTACGAAGCCGCCCCAACCGCTCACTTCGGCCACACCTTCAGTGCCGGCAAGTTGCTTGCGCACAATCCAATCTTGGATGGTGCGTATATCCGACAGTGAGTATTTATCTTCATATCCCTTGTCGGCTCTAACCGTGTAGTGATAAATTTCACCGAGGCCGGTTGAGATGGGCGCCATCCCTATTTCAGCTTTACCTTGCGGTAGCGACTCTTCTGCCTCCTTAAGGGCTTGGTTCACCTGCTCGCGCGCCCAATACACATCGGCATCGTCGTTAAATACTAAGGTTATTACCGACAAACCGCTACGGCTGATGCTACGGCGCTCAATGACTTCCGGTATGTTGGCCAATGCCATTTCAACCGGGGTTGTGATGAATTGTTCCACCTCCTGCGCGCCAAGCGATGGGGCAGTGGTGATGATTTGCACTTGATTGTTGGTGATATCGGGGGTGGAGTCAAATGGTAACTGCTTGAGCGACCAACCGCCCCACACAATCAGAGCAATGGTGAAAATTCCGATTACGAGTTTGTGCGCAATGGAATACTGTATAATCTTTTGAAACATAGATATACTGCTGACTAATATCTGTTTATGTACATAACCGCATCGCAACGGGAGTTGCAACGCATCGTTGGTGTTGTTATCAGAGGTAACAACATGATGAATGGTATTGTTTGTCAGCAGGCGCAGGGTGGAGCCCTGAGCGTAAGTGAATGGATGAAGCAGGCTGTAACGGGTGCTTCATCTCTTGCTACATAGGGAGCATCGTGACTTTCTTCAATCAGAAAATCAACGAGTTGCAGTAGGTGCACCGGTAAGAAAGATAATGCATTTAACAGAGTTGACGATGGAGATATGTCAACCGGACGTTCAACCAGATAGTCGCTCTGCTCGGCGCAATTTGATGTTTGCAATGGGGCGTGATCTTCGTCGTGTTCATGTAGCACACCGTCACACACATCCTCAATGCAGATGTCGGCATCTGTGCAGATTGCTCCCTCATGGTGGTGATGGGGCACAAAAGGCATTATCAGTAGAAAAACTACCGACAGAAACATCGCTGTGATATATGCCTTTAACTTCATTCTCCGCTTGTTGTGTACATCTGTAATGCAAAGTTAGACAATTGTTTGCAAACCGCCAAATCCGATTCCGGTTCACCGGGAAACGGTCATGGCAGTAACGGCATTTACACGCATTCTACGCATTGAGACCCTTTTAACCGTTCAACCGGTTTTTGCGCCCTGTCCACAAAAAAGAGTGGCAAGTGCCCATGGTCTAAATCGGGCACTTGCCACTCGGTGTGAGTTGTATGTTATGCAATCTGAGAGCGGTTGTATTGCTCACAATGCATTAGTGAAGTTCGTAAACGCTGATGGGGGTGTTATCCTCGGTTGCTGCTTTTGCTGTAAACAGTTTTGAATCATCAGCAGTTACTGCAAATGTGCCAATCTCTTCGTCGAAAAGCAAACGTTTCACCTGATTGCCTTCGTGGTCGAACACATGAATCTCTTTAGCCAACCCTTCGGGATTCTCCTCTGCTTTGGCTTCAGAGAATGATGCGTAGAAGTATTTAGGTGTGGCATACACAAACACATAGCCTGTTTGCGACTTCTCGTTAGGAATAGGAATATTGACACCTGCGTTAAGCACACCGTAGTTCATGTCGAAAATGGAGTGACGATGAGCGAACTCAATTTTGTTATTGTTGATTTTGAAGAAGCCCAACCCTCCGTCATACACTATTGCTCTTACAAATGTGTTGTCGTTGGGGGCATAGGCCAGTTTACCGGTGCAGGCCAGTTGATGTGTGGCATCATCTACGCCATCAGGCTTGGGCGGGAAGTAGGAAAGGCTGTCGGTGTGCGCTTGATTTTTGTCACACAGTGCGTATGAGATTTTTGAGTTTGTGGGGAGTGTCAGTGTTGTCCCGTCGGCCAATGCAATGGCATCGTCGAACATTCGCAACTGTTCGCGAGCTGTTTCCAGTTTTAACGTGTTGCCATCGCGCACCACGTTGTAGATTTTACCGACTTTGCTATCGTAGATAGTCGGATTGCCGTTGTTGTCGGTGTGTAATGCGGTTAGTTCGAGCAGTTCATCCTTACCGTTTCCCAATCCTATGCCACTTGCGAGTAGCTCGCCATTCAGATTGTAGGCATAGAGTAATTGCTCCTCGGCTTGTTCCGAGTGTACCCACACAATTGAGTCGGTGATTAAAATGTTGTCAACTTTGATAAAATCACTGTTCCAAATTGTAGCGTCAGATAATGATTCGTCAACCACCTCAGTCGTGTTGTCTTTGCTCTTGTTGTTGGTGCACGACAAAGCTGCCAGCGCAATAAAACTGAGGACTAAAAATTTGATACTTTTCATGAGTTATTAAAATGTAAATAGGTTATTGAGTTCTTGTCGACAATGAATAGCAAAACTCGAAGGAATAATATTCCGGAAATGAATAATTGCTCCTGAGAGATGAATAAAGTTCCGAAAGCAATGAATAATGGCTCTTAAAAATGAATGATTATACAATTTTGCGTTATTTATTTCATTTTTAAGATAGTTTGGCTCTGTTGCCTCGTATCTTTTGCTGCAAAATTAAAAAAAACTATAATTTTACGCAAGTTGCATTGTTAAAATATCCTAATGGTGTAATCAGTGAAAACAGTGTAAAAAAGCAGAGCCACGATGGGGGGATCGTGGCTCTGTGTAGGGAGGGTGGGGCGAGTGGCTTATCTCACAACCAGTTTCTTTACGACGGTAGAGGTGGCATCGGATGCTTTCACGATATAGATGCCGGGGGTTGTGGGGATGCGGATGGAGTTACCCTTGGCGGTAGCAACCATGGCTCCCGAAAGCGAGTAAACTGTTGTGGTGCACTTGTTGCCGTTAACGATGATGTTGCCTTGCGATGCACCGATGTAAATGTTTGCCTTGTCAAGTGAAACATTGTTAATCCCGGCACCGTTGGCCAGCAGAATTGTCCACTGTGAGTTCTCAGAGTCGCTACCTTTATTGCACCACAGGGTTGAGCCGACTTCAGTGTCGTCGCAGCCGATGTATCCGTTGGTGTAGCGGCTCTTGATAACTTTGTTGCCAAGGTCGCTGATTTCAACGGTCCATTGTGAGCGGTTGATTGAGTCGTTCTCAGCCCAATACATGTTCCAAAGGTTGGGGGTGCCGCCCGACACGTAGCGGTTGTTTTGGAGATTCTTAATACCGTAGTATGCGTCGATTGGTTCGAATACAAATTTGTCGGTGTTATCGTCGGCTGCATCGCCAAGCATTGGGGCGGTATCGTCGTCGACATACACAAAGTTGTTGCCCGAAATGTGACGGAGTATGTATGCTTCATTCTCCACCGGGGGCACAATCTTATTGGCCTCAAATTCGGCAAGTGCTGCCTTCATTGTGGCGGTCTCCGATTCGTAGTTTGCAGTTACGGTTAAGCCGTGTTGGAAAGCAGCTTTGAGTTTGGTGTATGCATCGAGTGAGTAGTCGAAGGCATCATTACCGCACCATTCTTCCGGGATTTCAGCAAGGGTTATGTCGGCTTGGTCGAGTTGCTCGTAGAACAAGTCTTTGGGGGCGGGGTTTGTAGCGCTGTCAAAGTCGGCAAAACTCCAATAGCTGAGAGAGCGGCCTTCACCCTTTTTGTCGGTGTAGACCTGGGCATTCTCGGTGGTGTCGTCGGTGCCGAGATATTTGTTGTTGTAACAGTTCTTAATGAGGTAGTAACCATCGCCGGCTTCCACGTCGAATATCGCGTTGCTTGAAGTGAGAACGGCCTCGTTGCTCCAGGTGGTGTTGTAGTTACCATCTTTCAACAGGTAGTTGCCGTTTGCATCTGCGATGTTGTAACCTTCGGCTTCAGCACCGGCGGGTGCAGCGGTGAATGTGATTTTCTGAGAGTTGTCACCGGTGAAATCGGCAACAGTCAGGCGTTGGTTGTCGTTGGCATAGCCGAATGTCATAGCTTTGCCTGAGGCGCTATGACTAACGGCGAGCGGCTTGCCTGCGACGAAAGGGCCTGTGCTCCCCATCGGGATGGCCGGTTGCGCAGCCACCTCTTTGGCGATTTCATCGAGGTAGGCTTGTGTGAAGATTTTGGCCTCGGTGTAGTTGTGGGTATATGAGTCGAAATACACGCCGAAGGCTTGGCTTGAGGTTTCGCCCACAGCTCCGAGTGTGATTACAGTGCCTGCAGTGCGAGCACTTCCTTTCACGGTGAGGCAACGGTGGCAATCTTCATTTACCACGTTATAGCAGCCGTTGGCGAGGCGATAGAAGCGCCACAACGATTTTGCATCGGCGCCATCGGCATCTTCACGCAGGATTCCGCGATTGGCAGTGAGGTAGCGATTGTTTGATTTGTCGCGCAAACGCCACACATTGGCATCATCGGTTGCCTCAAACACGAACACCACGTTTTGGGTGTCATCATCGTCGTTGATAGCAAAGCCGGCTTGCTGGCCAAGACGCGACATCATGCGGTTTGAATTGCGGTCGAGTAGGGTGTATTCGCCGTTGTTCTCTATGGTTGCTGCACGTTTGAAACGATACATATCGCGCATCTCATCTTCGAGGCTCCATCCGTTGGCGGTGAGGTTGCGTACAACGGGGATGCCTGAGCGAACGCTCAGCGGCAACCACACGTAGGTTGAACCACCCACGTTTGACGAATTCCAACGGTCGCCGTAAAAGATGAAACATTTCGGGTCGTAGCCCAAGCCTTCAACCGAGAACACATAGGCGCCTTGTGACCCGTAAGAACGGCTTGCATCGGTGTCGGTGCAGAATGTAAGGCCTTCGGTCCATGTGCCGAGCATATCACCGACAGCCATGGCTGTGTGGCCGGGGGCAGGGTTCCATCCGTTACATTCCGAGAAGGTTGCAAAATATGTGTCATCAACTTTGCACACTGTGGTTGCCTCAACTTTGCGCCCTTTCATGATTGTGATTTCATTTTCGGTGCAGTCAAGGAAGTCATTGCTCAATCTCACCACGTTGATATTGGTGTTCATGTCGGTTGAGCAGAAGTGGTAGGCGTTGCCATCGGTGTCGAGAAACAGCGTCTGGTCGCGGGAATCGTGGCCGTTGGGACGCATGGTCTTTACAAATGTGTAGGGGCCGGTTAGTTCATCGGCTTGCAGAATGGCAACACGTGCTTGACCGTAGTCGCTGCCGTTTTCCCAGTGGGCCCACATAACCCACTTTTGGGTTGCGGCATTGTAAATAACTTTCGGACGTTCCAAAAGGCGGCCTTCCGAGATGTCTTGCAAATCTTCATCGTCGCGCTCGCCTTGGTGCACTACGGCATAGTCGAGGTGGTCCCAATTATAGAGGTCGGAACTGCGATACACACTGATGCCGTCGGAGTGGCCTCCGGTGCGGCTTTCGCCAAACCAATAGTAGTAGCCATCGTGTGCCACCACACATCCACCGTGGCAATTGATATGCACACCGTTGTTGTCGGGCCAGTCTTGACCGATTGGAAACGAGTTGATACCCTTCGCAGAAATGCTAAAGGCTGACAGCATGGCGATTGCTGCTGTTGAGAATAGGGCTAATTTCATTTTTTATGCCGGTAAAATACTTAAGATTAACAAGAAAATTGCTTGCTTGCAAATTTACCACTTTACCGACAATGTTAAAAGCCTTTTTGTATCTTTTAGGAATATTTTTGCCAACCGCATCATTGTGCCTCATAATGGGCCGGCTGTTGGTGCCGATTCGGCGTGCCGATAGCTTGGATTAGCGGAGTTTCGCAGCGAGGTCGGGGTTAATGCTGTCGAGGGTAGCGGTGAAGGCGTTGATATAGGCATCGGCAACCGAGTTGTAGCCCTCCTGGCGCAGGTGGTGTTCACGGGCGCGAATGTCGAGAATGCGTTCTTCAATTTGCAGTGTGTCAAGGTCGGCTGTCGGTGCAAATTCCATAGCACGTTGTCGGCCCATCTGTTCGGCTGCGCTGAGATCGGCTTTTGACACATGTTTGCTGCCACTCGAGCAGGCTGTGACTAACAGGGCTGTGAGAGCAATAATCAGAAGTTTGGTGTGGCTATTTGCAGATTGTGATGTCATTGCTGTGTGGTCGTGTCGGTTGTTGTGGGTTGTTGCCCGGTGATTGCAATGACGGTGTTCTTCACATCCTCCATGAGCCATCGGGGAGTGGATGTTGCGCCACAAATGCCAATGCTCTTTGCGCCCTCAATCCACGAGTTGTCTATCTCTCCGGCGTTTGCGATGAGGTGTGTGTTGTTGTTCACCTCGTGGCAATGGGCATAGAGCACCTTGCCGTTACTACTTTTCTTTCCGGCCACAAACAGAATCAGGTCGTGGCATGTGGCAAATCGTTGCAGGTTTTCCACGCGATTTGACACCCGTCGGCAGATGGTGTCGAAACTCTCAAACTTCACCCCCGGTGCCATGCGGTGTTGTATTTCGGCGATGATGGCTTTAAATCCGGTGAGCGATTTTGTGGTTTGCGAGTAGAGCGCAATCGGTTTGGTGAAGTCAATCTTGTCGAGTTCGTTGATGTTTTCAATCACGATGGCTTGACCGTGAGTTTGGCCAACCAAACCGTTCACCTCAGCGTGGCCCTGCTTGCCGTAGATTACTATTTGTGGGCGTGAGCTCGGGTCAACATCGAAACTGGCTTTGATGCGTTGTTGCAGACGCAACACCACCGGGCATGTGGCATCGATGATTTCGATGTCGTTGGCTTTAGCCGTGGCGTAGGTCGATGGCGGTTCGCCATGAGCGCGTAGCAACACTTTCACGTTGTGAAGATGTTTCAAATCATCGTGAGTGATGATTTTTAAGCCATTGTTCGACAAGCGCTGCACTTCGTCGCTGTTGTGCACAATGTCGCCCAAGCAGTAGAGCGAGCCGGTTTGTTGCAACTCCTCCTCCGCTTTCCGAATAGCTGTAACTACTCCGAAGCAGAAGCCTGAATCATTGTCAATTTCAACTGTGGTACTCATTTCGCGGATATAGGAGTTGTGGTGCTATTTGTCGGTTAGTGATGCGATAACGGCATTGAATTTGTCCATGAGCCATTGGTCTTGTTGAGGAATGGTCATGTGGGTGTTGTCGAGGTCGATGGCGTCAGCGGCGCGGCGCAGTGGGCTTTCAGCGCGATGCTCATCTTGATAGTCGCGGCTTTGGATATTGGCAAGCACATCCTCGTAGGTGGCTTCCATACCTTTGCCCTGCAACTCTTTTACGCGACGCTCAGCGCGTGTAGTGGCCGGCGCGTTCACAAAAATCTTAAGTTCGGCTTGCGGGAACACTGTGGTGCCGATGTCGCGACCGTCCATCACAATTCCTTTGTCAACGCCAAAGGCTTGTTGCTTCTTAACCAAGTCGTGGCGCACTGCCGGTATCGACGATACAGGTGACACGTGGTTCGAAACCTCCAAACCGCGGATAATCTGTTCCACATCTTCACCGTTGAGCAGTGTGTGTTGTGTGCCGTCGGCGTTACGCACAAATGCAATGTCAATTTTGTCGAGGTCGGCAACCAAGGCTTCTGCGTTAACCGTGTCGTCGGCATTAATCATGCCGTGGCGCATGGCATAGAGTGTCACTGCGCGATACATGGCACCGGTGTCAACGTAGTTGTATCCGATGCTTTTGGCAAGGGCTTTGGCGATAGAGCTTTTGCCTGATGATGAATAACCGTCGATTGCTATAATGATTTTAGGTTGTGCAGTTTGTGTCATTGTTTTGATGTGAAAATATCAATACAGAATATCGTTGATGTTCAAGTTGAGATTGAGCATGAGTGTTGTGGCGCCTGAGTGGGGCTGTGCCATGGCGAGGCCGATGTTGAATCGGCGAAGATTGAGGCCGGCACCCAACGAGAAACCTGAAACGAAACTACGAGAGTAGGTGCTCATGTCGGTACGTGTCTTGTAGTTATAGCCCAATGCAATATAAAAGCGGTCGCTCGGAATGAAATCCACACCAAACACAAGGTGTCGAAACAGATTCGACGAGAATGTATTTTTTTCGGTGAAGGCATCGGTGTTAGTGCCGTCGCCGGTTTCGTAGAAAGGAAGCTTCCACTTAAAGAGGTTCCATGCGGTTATGGAGAATCGAATGGGTAGCCCGGGAAACACTTTGGCGATGCCGAGGCGGAGGTCAATAGGCACTTTGTTGTAGCTCTCGTGGAAGCGTTTTACCTGACCGCCGGCATTAGCCAGCACTGCCGATAGCGATACATCGTTGTCGGGGTCATAGTAGTTGATGCCGAGGTCTGTGGCAATGGCCAGGGCCGAATATTCGGCATAGTTGCTCGAGAGGAATTTTAGAGTGATACCACCGCGCAGACGATCGGTTATGTCGTAAGAGAATGAACCGTTGAAGTTGATGTCGCTCGGCGAGAATGAACCGGTAATAATGCCGCTCTCGTCGGCTTCCTGCATCTTCCCATAGCCGAAATAGCGCAATCCAACCGACCATGCAGCGCGTTCACCCGCTGCACGTGCATATTTTGCTCCGGCGAAATTCGATTCGCCGAGGTAGTGCATATAGTCAATCAGCACTTGATTATCCATCTCCCAACCCAGCAATGCCGGGTTCTGGTCGGCAACGCTCAACTCATCCTCTACGGCCGTGATATTCACACCGCCAAGTCCATAAATGCGGGTTGAAGAAGTCACATTGAGGTAGTTGTAGGCCGAGGAGCCATCCTGAGCGTGGAGCATTGATGGCGCACACAGCGCACACAGCAATGCCGCTCCCGCTATGTGGCGTGAGCGACCCACTACGTGCATCTTCACACACGCAATGCCCGACAAGATGACTTTATTTATCGTTTTTGATTTGATATTCATGCAGTTATAAGCGTCGTTAGTGCCTTCACTGTTTGCAGAGAATCAAACGCGACATACTTTCGACTAATTGTTTAACGAAAAAATTGCCGTTCTATTACATCACCATCGCTATTTTCATCGCTCCCCACACATTTCCCTCTTACCGTCACTGCTACATTGCCCCCTTGCTAACATTGATTTTCAGCTGTCAGCTAAAATATGTACATTTGTAATTAGGAATGTAGCGACAATAAAGTTCAAGCCGGCGATTGATGCTTGTTTGGAGTAGTATATATTAGTGTTGGTTTGAGGTCGCTATTATGTGATGGTCAAGCGCAGAAAATATTTCACGAGATAATCAGGGTATTCAAACACAAATGGAAGATTTTAATAAGGCTGACGAGTGGCAGAAGATGGTGAGTGGCGAGATCTATGATGCTACTAACAAATCGCTAAGTGAGAAGTTGGTTGCCACGCGCGAGAAAATATATGAGTTCAATCAATTGCGTCCGACGCAACTGCAACAGCAACGTGCCATTTTGAGAGGTCTGTTAGGCTCTTGTGGAGAGGAATTTTTGATTAATC